>JACDGQ010000102.1 GCA_013821615.1 Planctomycetota bacterium | reverse complement strand
GGCGGCCACATCACGGGCGGCGGCCTGCGCAGCGGTCGCCTGCAGGCCGGTGCGCCAGTCCTCGCTGCGCTCCGCGACATTGGCGAAGGCGGTGATGTCCAGGCGCAGCCCGGGCTGCGGGCTCGCGGTGGCCAGCGCGTGGTCGTCCACGACGACCAGTCCAGGGCCGCGCGCCAGCGCGCCGACATTGCGATTGATCAGGGGGTCGGGATGCGCGGCCTGCAGCGCCTCGAGGTGCTGGTTGCGCAGCAGGTCGCCATAGATGCTGCGCGCGTTGTGGTGCAGCCAGATCAGGCTGTCCGGCGCCGCCAGCACCGTGTCGGGATCGATGGTCGGCCCGCCCCCCGGCGAGCCCTGCAATTCGCGCAGGCCCTGGTGGAGCTCCTTGTTCTCCTTGCTGTCGTCCAGGCGGCGCGGCGCGGTGCGCCACAGCTCGAGGGCCACGCGGGCCATGCGCGGCTGCTCGTCCATCAGCTGCAGGTGGATGACCGGCGCATCGCTGTCGACCCACGCCTGCAGCACGGCCTGGCCGTCGCCGTGGATCTCGATCACGCCATCGCGCGCGCGCAGCACCTGGCGGAAGGACGCGCCCGCGCGGAACGGGCTCGGTGTCAGCGCCACGCGCACCCGCCCGAGCTTGAGCAGCTGGCCGTTCTCGCTCCACGCGTCGGTCTTGCTGATCAGCAGCACGACGTCGCCATTCGCTTCGGTCCACAGGTTCATGCCCACGTCGCCGTTGCCGATCGGCATGGAATCGCGGTAGTCCGTACCCGAGGCCTCCCAGGTCACGGTGTACGGGTCCTCCGCGGCGCCGAGCGGCAGCAGGAGAGCGACGAGCGCCGCCAGGAGGGCGGCTCTGGAGTGATGGTGCATGGGGTCTCCGTTCATATTGACAATGCGAGCGCAAAAGTGATGAGCGGGTTGCGCACCCGTATGTCCCTCCGTACGCCTGGCGCGCCGCAGATGCGCGCGCCGCGTCCGCTCTGTCTCACTTGCCCGCCTTCAGCTCCGCCACGCGCTTCTCGTATTGGGCGAGCTTGTCATCACCGGCGGGGTACTGCACATCCAGCGCCACATCGGGCCGTTTGGCCGCGAACGCCTGCTGGTCGGCCGCGCCGACGTAGGCCCAGTACAGCTTGAGCTTCTTCAGCGACGGGATGGCGGCGAGGTGGTCCAGGCCATCCCCGTACGGCAGCACCATGTCGTGGATCTCGACCTCTTTCAGCGCCTTCATCGCGCTGAAGGCGGCGAAGTCGTGCGCAGTGTAGGCCTGCGGATCCCAGTTCGGGGTGATCTCGAGGCGTTCGAGGTGCTCCATGCCGGCGATCAGCGGAAAGCTGGCGCGGGTGATGCGGACGTGGCCGAGCCGCAGGTCCTTCAGCTGCTTGAGCCGGGCGATGACCTTCACGCCATCATCGCCGATGATGCAGCCGCCGAATTCGACGGCGGTGAGGCTGGCGGAGTTCACGAACGCGGCCAGGCCGCTGCCGGTCAACGTCTGCGAGTGGTGGAAGCCGAGGTACTGCAGCTCCGGCAGCGCCGCGACGGCCGCCAGACCGGCGTCCGTCACCGCACAGCCATTGAGGAAGATACGCTGCAGCGAGGTGATCTTCGCCAGGCGCGCGAACTCCGCGTCGCCGAACTTCTCACCACCCGACGAGAAGGCGCGCAGATCGGGCAGCGTCGCGAGCGCACGGCAGGTGGTCTCCGTCATCAGGTCCGGCGACTTGACCTCGACCTCCCAGCCGCCCGCGATGGGATGCACCGTGATGCCTGCAGCCGTCAGCTGAGCGACCTGCGGCGGCTCGGCGGTCGCGGCGCGGCATCCCAGGGCCACGCCAGCGCACAGCAGCAAGCTGGACGCGAACGTGCGCGCGATGGACATGACGGGAATGTGCAGGGACATGGGTTTGCCTCGTTGGTGAAACGGATCGGATGCGCTCCTGCAGGGACCGATTACGCGAGTTCCTTGACCGGGCCGGTCGCCACGCCGCCCTGGAAATTTGCGGGTGCGGGCATGCCGATGCGGTCGATCACGGTGCGCCACACATTGGCGACCGGCATGTCCTTCTTCACCAGGTGGCCCTGGTGCTTGAGGCCGAGACCCGCGCCGCCGCACAGGATCAGCGGCAGCTGATTCGCGTCGTGCGCATTGAATCCGCCGTTGGTGGTGGCCCACGCGGCCACGGTGTGGTCGAGCAGGGTGCCGGCCCCCTCCTTCACGCCTTTCAGCCGGCCCAGGAAATACGCCCACTCCTCCATGTACATCGGGTCGATCTTGCGCCAGAACGCGATCTTGTCCTCCTGCTCGTCGTGGTGGGTGATCGAGTGCAGGTCCCACTTGCTGCCGCTGGTGTAGGCGTAGCAGTGCGCCTCGTCGCCCTCGCTGCGCGGGATGTGGCTGACCACGCGCGTGCTGTCGGTCTGGAAGGCCAGCGCGATGACGTCGAACATCAGGCGGGTGTACTCGCGGTAGCCCCGCCCATCGCTGGCGATGCGGTCGCGCGGAGCGCCCTGCCCGAAATCGGGCTTGGCCACGGTGGGCTTCGGACGGTCGGCCCACGCGGCATCGACCTTGATGCGGGCCTCCAGATCGCGGATGGCGGTGAAGTATTGCTCCAGACGATCGCGATCGGCGGCGCCGAGGCGGCTCTGCAGGCGTTTCGCCTGGTCCCTGATCGAATCGAGCAGGCTGGCGCGCTCCGCCTGCGCCTGCTTGGCCGCCGCGATCGAGGTGGCGTCCTCGGCGGCGAACAGGCGTTCGAACAGCACCTCGGGGCGGTTCTCCGGGGTCATCGGCGTGTGGTTCATGCTCCACGACAGCGTCGACGGGAACGGGCCGCCGAAACCGGTCTCACGCACCATGCCCAGCACCAGCGAGGGATGGCGCGTCGCGCTGCCGTGGAAGCTGGCGAGCTGCTGATCGACCGACGGCAGCGTCTGGGCGTTGCGGATGGTGTTGACACCCGTCAGCAGGCAGCTGCACGACCCGTGGCCGCCGCTGTACGAAGTGAGGCCGGTCAGCACCGTGCAATCGTCCTTGAAGGGGGCGAGCGGCTGCAGGGTGGGCGTCAGTGTGTAGCCGCGGCCCTGATCGGCGGGGGTGAAGGCGCGGATCTCCAGGCCCAGGCCCCAGTAGGTGAACATCGCGCGGCGCGGGATCTCGTGCGCGGCCATCGAGCCCGCGGTAGTGACGTCCTCGGCGTTCGCGCTCATCACTTCGAGCCAGGGCAGGGCCAGCGCCGTGCCGAGACCCTTGAGGAAGGTGCGGCGCGGCAGTCGCCAGCTGGAGGTGCGGTTGCGCATGGGGATCCTTGGTCAGCGGGTCTGGAAGAAGGGGCTGGCGACCGTCGCCTGGATGATCTCCTGCAGGTGCAGCCCGTGCGCCTTGGCGTGTGCGACGATCTGGTCCACCACGGTGTGGTCGCCGTACGCGATCGGCCGGGTCAGGGCGTAGCACAGCAGCTTCTCGGCGAAGGCCTTGAGGAAGGCGTCCTGGTGGGCGCGCAGCGCGGCCTTGAATTCCTGCACGGTCGCGAAAGCGGTGCCGTCCGGCAGCTGGCCGCCGACGACCAGCGCCGGGGCGTTGTCATCGCCATTCATGCCCTCGCCGTTCTGGCGGTCGCGCCACTTGCCGACGGCGTCGTAGTTCTCGAGCGCGAGGCCGAACGGGTCGACGCGCGTGTGGCAGCTGGCGCAGTTGTCGGAGGCGCGGTGCGCATCGAGGCGCTCGCGCACGCTCAGATTCTTGCCCTTGATCGCTGGCAGGGCGCCGGCGTTGGGCGGCGGTGGCGGCACCTGCTGGTTCCACAGGGTGTCGAGCAGCCACGTCGCGCGCCGCACCGGCAGCGTGCGCGTGCCATCCGCCAGGTAGGTCAGGATGCCCGCCATGCCGAGCACGCCGCCGCGGCGACCGTCGGCGGGCGCGGGCACGCGGCGGAACTGCTCGCCGGTGACGCCAGCGATGCCGTAGTGCCGGGCGAGGCGTTCATCGACGACCACGAAATCGCTGTCCAGGACGGCGGTGACGGGCAGGTCGGCGGTCAACAGCTGGTGGAAGAACTCCAATGGTTCGCGCTTCGAACTGTCGCGCAGGCGGTCGTCGTACTCGCGATACACGTCGCGGTTGGGCGCGGTGCCGTTGTCGAAGTTGCGCACGCCCAGCCACTGGCCGGCGAAATTGCGGGTGAATTCGCGCGCGCGCGGTTCGCCCAGCATGCGCGTTACCTGCGCGCGCAGCACGTCGCTGCGGTGCAGCTGGCCCTTGGCGGCGAGCACCGTCAGCGCGTCATCGGGGGCGCTGCTCCACAGCAGGTAGGACAGCCGGCTGGCGAGCTGCCAATCATCGAGCGCCTGCGGGCCCGGCTTGGCCTGCGGACGGCTCTCGGACCCGTCGGCGCCTTCGGCACCCAGGTAGAGGAATGCCGGCGAGCACAGCACGTTCTTCACGCCGACGCGCACCGCGTCGGCAAGGGCGAGCTTGCGCTCGGCCTGCTGCTTCCCCACCCATGCGACCAGGGTGTCCACTTCGGCCGGCAGCGCGGGACGCCGGTACGCCCGGGGCAGGAAGCGCGCGAAGATCTCGCGCACATACTGCGCATCGCTGCGCGTTTCGCCGGCGAACAGCAGCGTCGTCCGACCTCGGGGCGGATACTCGATGATCGGCCCCTCGAAGGTCAGCTGGCCCAGCCACAAGCGCGGGCGGTCCGCGATCACCAGCTTCGGATCCAGGACGTGCATCGGGCCGTTGAAGGTGCGACGGCTCTGCAGCGCGGCCGCGAGGGCCTCCTCCGACTTCCGCTTCAGCGCAGCGACGGTTTCCGCGGGCTGCTTCTCCTGCTGCGCATGCTGGATCTCGCCAGCGACCAGCACCGGCTTCCACTGCACCTCCTGGTAGACCGGATTGGTGATGGCGACGTCCTGGTTGCCGTTGTCCCAGCCCACCTCGAGCGGGTGGTTCATGCCCAGTGGGCCGGCCTGCAGGTACATCATCACCTCGTAGTCCTTCGGCGCATCCAGCGGCGCGTCGATGACGACGCTCTTCACCACTTCGATGGGCGTACCGAAGGCGTATTCGATCACCAGACGCACGTCCGGCTGGGCCTCCTTGCCACGGCCCGCAAAGGCGCCGGCCTTGAAGCGCAGTCGGTACCAGCCGTCGCGGGTGACACCCTTCTGCCCCCAATCCCAGGCGCAATAGGGCGAGCGCAGGTTGCCGGGCGTGCGGTAGTTGTTGCCGCCGGACAGGTACTCGATGCCTTCACCCTTCACTGCCCAGGCGTATGCGCCATGGGCGACGTAGCGCTTCTCCTTGCCGCCATCGGTCTGATCGACGGTGATCTCGCTGAGCGGTTCGGCGATGGTCGCGGCCACGCCAGGGGGTGGGTTGTCGTTCACGACCTTGCCCGTGGCATCGCGGTGGCAGACGCCGATGCCGTGGATGTACTGCTTGGCGCGCGCGTCCCAGGTCAGGTGCTGGACCTCGGGCTTGGGCAGGAAGACGCCTTCGTCCAGGACCAGTGCGGCGACGGACAGGTACTGGCCGAGTTGCCCCTCGTCCATGAACAGGCCGGCGGCGCCGCGGTCGAAACCGCCGACCTTGCCATCCGCGGGCAACTCCTTCTCGACGCGCCGCGCGAAGCCCTCCTCCAGGCTGAACAGATCGCGCACGGTGTTGGCGTACTCGACGCGGTTCATGCGCCGCAGCGGCACGCGACCGCCGGCG
Source organism: Planctomycetota bacterium (assembly GCA_013821615.1). GTDB lineage: Bacteria > Planctomycetota > UBA11346 > UBA11346 > UBA11346 > BOG-1363. The sequence goes on along the minus strand of JACDGQ010000102.1, from coordinate 2,945 downwards.
CCCATGGCCAGCTCATCCGTTTCCTTCAGCCGGCCGGCGATCCACGAGGTGACCGCGTAGGACGCCTTGGCGTCGGGGCGCGCCTTCTTCTTCGGTGGCATCTCGCCGCCGCTGATGCGGTCCATGACCTCCTTCCACTGCGCGGCGGTATCGCCGACGGAGAAATCCGCGCTCAGGGTGTCGATGCGGAAGCCCGCCCGCGCGCTGTCGGCGTCGTGGCAGTCCAGGCAGTGGTCCTTGACGTAGGCGGTGATTGATGGCGGCATGGCGGCCGGAGGCATGACCGCAGCGTGCCCCCGCGTGAGCGCGCCGGCGACCAGGAGAGCGAGCAGCAGGCATTGGAGCTGCCTCCGCCCCCGGTTCGGGCCTGTCGCAGCGGTGGTGTCATGGGCCGGATGGACGGACGCGTGGGACGCGTCGCTGTGCAGCCACCAACCACGAAGCACCATGCCTGCAGCAGAGCGCAGCGATGACCCATGCCACGGCTGCGGGGGCGCGTGCGCGAGGTCGGCGCCAAAGGCTACGGCGCTGCAAACATTCACCCAGCTGGTGCCCCCACCACGTCCCGCGCTGACCACGGCCTGCAACGGCGCGGTCATGGGCTGCTGGGCGGACGCGAAGGTGGCAGTCACCATCCCGACGCCTTCGCGAGCGACCACGTTGGTTGGCGTCGCGGCGGCGGCTTCGCGGATGGGGATCGTGGTCATGGGCGGAGGATCCGTGTACTTGGCGAAGGCGAAGGCTTATTGCAATACCGATATAGCACAGCATCGTTGGCGCCTTTTCAAGTGCAATCACCCGCGCCGGCAACAACCTCCGGCGATGACCAGGGGCGCCTCGACGCACCGCGAGGATCGCCGTGGAATCCTCTGCCCTCTGGCCGCTGCGTGGCGGCCACAAGGATGGCCCGGCGCAGACCGGGGGGAGCGCATCCCAGGGTTCCGCTGCAAGGATCTTCACCGTGAAAACGATTTCTCAGTCGTTGCTAAAATATATCCGGACATCCGCCGCGGTTTCCACGCATCGGTGTGGGTCGTCGCAAACCAGGGGATGACTGCATGCTGAGGATGATCGCGCTGCTCCTGCTCGGAGCGCATGCCGTCGCCGCCGACCACGCCGTACTGCCCGACGCCGCGGACGGCAGCGGCGGGGCCCTGGTCGCCGCCGCGGCACGGGCGGGCTCCGCGGATCGCCTGATCCTGGCGCGCGGCGGCGTCTACCGGGTTCCTGACGGACTCGAATTCCGCGCCGGCGTCACCGTCGCCGCCGACGGACCCGCCGCCCTGCCACCGCCGCTGCTGACCACCAGCGTCGTCGTCCCCGCACTGACGCCATGGGCGAAGAACGCCAAAGTGCTGACCGCCAAGGTGGATCGGCCCGTGCTGGAATGCTACGTCGGCGGCCGCTTCCTGATCCAGGCGCGCTATCCCAATCATGGCTGGCTGCGCGCGCAGAAGGGCAGTACGCCCGACCTGCTGGTCGTGGCGGACGCGGGCGTCACCGGCACCGCGCGCTGGTCGGGCGCGCAGGTGCGCTGGCGCCGTTGGAGCTGGTGGTGGGAGACCCGGCCCATCACCGCTGACGACGGCAAAGGGCAGCTGACGCTCGGCGCCGACGGGCGCTTCGCGGACGGCTTCACCGGCATCGGCTCCGCGTTCTGCATCGACAACTGCCTGGCCGAGCTCGACGCGCCGGGCGAATGGGTGTGGGACCGCGCGAGCAGCACCTTGTACGTCTATCCGCCCGAGGACGCCGCGCCGCGCGCGCCGGTCGAGGTGGTGCTCGACACCAAGGGCTTCCAGTGCAGCGGCGCGACGCTGGATGGCATCGCCTTCGGCCGCATCGCCGGTACCGCGCTGCGCGTCGGCCGGAAATCCGTCGTCACCGGCTGCACGTTCAGTGACATCGGCGCGGACGCGATCAGCGCGACGTTCGATGCCGGCGGCACGCGCATCGCGGGGTGCACCTTCCGCGACGTGCGCAACGTCGCGGTGACCTGGATCGAGAACCAGGCCGGCCCCGGCGGCACCGTCATAGAAGGCAACCGCTTCGAGCGCATCGGCATGCAGTTCGGCTATGGCGGCAGCGGCGCCTGGCACGCCGCCGGCGTCATCATCATGGCCGGCAAGGGCGTGGTGGTGCGCGGCAACCGCTTCGTCGACATCGGCTACGCCGGCGTGCTGCTCGGCGCCGCCGGCCAGGTGGTCGAGCGCAACGTGCTGGTGCGGTGCATGGGTTCGCTCAACGATGGCGCGGCGATCTACGCGAACTGCAGCGAGTCCGTGATCCGCGACAACATCGTTCTGGACTGCATCGGCAATCTCGACACCTCGCACCCCTGGTACCCGCTCGGCCACGGCATCTGGCCGGAATTCCTCTCGGATTTCCACGATCAGGTGATCACCGGCAACACCGTCTTCGGCTGCGGCGGCAACGGCCTGTTCCTGACCAACAACTACCACTGCCGCGTGGCCGACAACGTCTTCGTCGGCAACCGCGCCGCTGGCCTGCACCTGAGTGGCAAGAAGAACGTCCAGGACAACACCTTCACCGGCAACGTGCTCGGCGCGATGGATCCGCCACGCCTGATGCACCTGATCGAGAATATACCCGCCGACTGGAAGGGCAGCGACTCCGCGCGCTGCATCGAGGCCGAGGACGGCACCCAGTACGGACGCATGTCGGGCACGACCCTGGTGGCGTCACCGTCGCTGCCGCTGGTGACCATGGGCGGGCGGCGCGCGGACGACGCGGCCTCGTGGCAGCAGTTCGGGGCGTGGGCCGACGCAGGCGCGCGCGTCGAACGCGCCACCATCCTGCTGCTGATCAACGACACCGAGCGCGAGCACGCCTTCCCCACCCCGGCCGGCGGCTGGTCGCTCTGCGCAGGCGGGGCGGCTGGCAAGACCATCCGGGTCGCGCCCTTTCGCAGCGCCGTGCTGGTG
>JACDGQ010000101.1 GCA_013821615.1 Planctomycetota bacterium | reverse complement strand
GTGCACCAGTTCGACAAGGTCGAGATCGTCTGCCTGACCACGCCGGAGCGCAGCGACGCCGACCTGCTCGCGCTGCGCGGCCACGCCGAGGTCCTGCTCCAGCGCCTCGGCCTGCATTACCGCGTGCTCGAGCTGTGCACCGGCGACACCGGCTTCGGCTCCTGCCACACCTACGACCTCGAGGTGTGGAGCCCCGGCACCAACAGCTGGCTCGAGGTCTCGTCGTGCTCGACCTTCAGCGACTTCCAGGCGCGCCGCGCGAACCTGCGCTTCCGCAAGGAGAAGGGCGACAAGCCGCAGTTCCTGCACACCCTCAACGGTTCCGGCCTCGCCCTGCCGCGCTGCCTGATCGCGCTGCTCGAGACCTATCAGCAGGCCGACGGTTCGGTCATCGTCCCGGAAGTGCTCCGTCCGTACCTGGGTGGGTTGGAGAGGATCACGCGATGACCTCGACTGAAGCGGTGCGGAGTGCGGGGTGCGGAGTGCGGAGTGACCGTGGTCCGGTGTTGGCCAGGGAATTCCGAGGTGCTACGGCATTGCCCAGCCGGGACCCTGGTGCCCGCGCGCTGCGTGCGATCAACGGTCACTCCGCACTCCGCACTCCGCACTCCGCACTTGGCGCCGCAGGCGCCAAAGCCAGCGCATGAGCGACGACATCAAACACGAATGCGGCGTCGCCATCGTGCGCCTCAAGCAACCGCTCGCCTACTACCGCGAGCGCCACGGCACGCCGCTGTGGGGCCTGAAGAAGCTCTACCTGCTGATGGAGAAGCAGCGCAACCGCGGCCAGGACGGCGCGGGGCTGGGCGTGCTCAAGCAGCACTCGGCGCCGGGTTCGCAGTACTTCCACCGCCAGCGCGAGGCCGGGCCGAACAGCCTCGACCGGCTGTGGCGCCACGTCCACGACGACCTCGCGCGCCTGGTGCGCGACCTCAAGATCGGCAGCGCCGACGAGACCGCGCTGATGCGCCACTACCCGTGGCTGGGCGAGCTCTATCTCGGCCACCTGCGCTACGGCACCCACGGCGGCAACTCCACCGAGGTCTGCCACCCCTACGTGCGCGCGTCGAACTGGCGCAGCCGCTACCTGAGCGTCGCCGGCAACTTCAACCTGACCAACACCGAGGAGATCTTCGGCATGCTGGTCAAGATGGGCCAGCACCCGATCGGCTCCGCCGACACCTCGACGGTGATGGAGAAGATCGGCCACTTCCTCGACGTCGCCAACGAGGCCCTGGTGCGCAAGCACGCCGGCAAGCTCGACGGCGACGAGCTGGCCAAGCGCATCGGCGACGAGCTCGACCTGGCGCGCGTGCTGCGCAAGGCGGCGCGCGCCTGGGATGGCGGGTACTTCATGATCGGCGCGGTCGGTCACGGCGCGGCGTTCGCGCTGCGCGATCCCAACGGCATCCGCCCCGGCTACTGGTACGAGGATGACGAGGTGGTCGCGGTGGCGAGCGAGCGCACCGCGCTGGTGACCTGCTTCAACGTGCGCAACGACCAGGTGCGTGAGGTCACTCCCGGCGCCGCGCTGGTCATCAACCACCAGCCGGTCGAGGGGCGCTGGGCGAGCGAGGTCGAGATCCTGCCCCAGGCCGAGCGCCGCTCGTGCACCTTCGAACGCATCTACTTCAGCCGCGGCAACGACGCCGACATCTACCGCGAGCGTAAGGCGCTGGGTCGCGAGCTGGTGCCGGCGCTGCTGAAAGCCATCGACTTCGACCTCGCGCGCGCAGTCATCAGCTACATCCCGAATACCGCGGAATCGGCGTACTACGGCCTGCTCGAGGGCCTCGAGGCGCACCTCGCCGAGTGGAAGGAGCAGGAGATCCTGCGCCACCAGCAGGCCGGCACCCTCGGCACCGACGTGCTGCGCCAGATCCTGGCGGTGCGTCCCTGGCAAGAGAAGGCCGCGCTCAAGGACGCCAAGCTGCGCACCTTCATCAGCGGCGACGACGATCGCGGCGAACTGGTCAGCCACGCCTACGACATCACCCGCGGCATCCTGCGCCCGGGCGAGGACAACCTGGTGGTGATCGACGACTCGATCGTGCGCGGCACCACCCTGCGGCAGAGCATCCTACGCATGCTCTCGCGCCTCGAGCCCAAGCGCATCGTGGTGCTGTCGAGCGCGCCGCAGATCCGCTACCCGGACTGCTACGGTATCGACATGAGCGAGCTCGGCCGCTTCGTCGCGTTCGAGGCCGCCATCACGCTGCTGCGCGACCGCGGCCAGTCGCACATCATCGACGAGGTCTACCGCGCCTGCATCGCCGAGGAGGCGAAGGCCAGGCCCGAGTCCATCAACCACGTCAAGCGCGTCTACGAACCATTCACCGACGACGAACTCTCGGAGCGCATCGCCAAGCTGGTGCGCCCGACCGACCTGACCTGGGACGGCGAGGTGCGCATCGTCTTCCAGACGGTGGCCGGCCTGCGCTGGGCCATCCCTGGGCACACCGGCGACTGGTACTTCACCGGCGATTATCCGACCCCGGGCGGCTACCGCGTGGCCAACCGCGCCTTCATCAACTACGTCGAGAAGCGGCAGGGGCGTGCGTACGAGGCGAAGGCCTGAGGCGACGGCGCCCAGCGCACCCGAAGACCGGGATGGTCGAGCCCCAGCTCGACCATCCGTAGTTCGTCACCCACGGTCGAGCTGGAGCTCGATCCAACCAGCAATGGCGTGTCGTGTGGTTGAGGGCGCGGATGCCCGGGTTTCCTCGTTCATGGGGAAGACCCACCGGGGACAGTCCCGCATGCGCTGCAAGGGCTCGCATCGCCAGTTTTGGGCGGCTGCGGGGAAAGGTGTGGGGGGCGTGTGTGCCTCGACCGGGGCGAAAGGGTTCCTCATCATTGGTGGTGGAGCAATTGCCGACTTGGGTCTCGTGGATCAGGACAGGAAAGTCAGGATCGAACAAGAGGAACGGAGTAACGGAGGACAGCCAGGAGATAGCGGTTCCGCTTTTTCCGATTTCACTTTCTCACTGGCTCCCTGCGTTCCTCCGTTTCTCCGTTCCTCTTGTGCGATCAGGTTTGGCTTTCCCCGCAATGGACGGAGAGTTTCCACCTCTGACGACAAGGAACCGGCGAAAGCCCGGTTGCTGAGGCGGTAAATACATCGTAAATGTCTATTATATAAAGCTTTGCATTTAAATCGTCAAGCCAGCATCGGGGACGGATTCGTGACGTGCATGTCCAGATCCGATATCCCAAGGCTTCAGAGTTAATATAAACAGATCACGAGATGCCCAGTAGGAACTGAGGACAGGAAGGCGCCCGACGTCGATCCCACCCTGGTTCAATGACCTTGGATGCACCTGCCAGGGTAGACTCACGAACCCCCTCGTACCGAGCGAAGGCCGAGCTCTCCCCCATGACCACCGTACGCTCCGCCCATCCGACCGGACTGCGACGCTCCCTCGCGGTGGTTGCTACCCTGCTGCTGCTGGTCGCAGGCAGGGCGCGCGCCATGGCCGCCGAGGACGCCGCCGGCGCCGAATTCTTCGAGAAGAACATCCGCCCGATCCTCGCCGAGAACTGCTTCAGCTGCCACAGCGCGCTCAAGGGCAAGCACAAGGGCGGCCTCGAGATGGATTCCAAGCCGGCGCTCGCCAAGGGCGGCGATAGCGGGGTGGTGATCAAACCCGGGGAGCCGGACAAGAGCCCGCTCATCACCGCCGTGCGCTACGTCGACAAGGACATGGAGATGCCGCCGGACGGCAAGCTCAAGAACGAGCAGATCAAGCTGCTCGAACAGTGGGTGAAGATGGGGGCGCCCGATCCGCGCAGCGCCACGGTGGTGGCCAGCGGGCCGGCCAAACTGGTGTCACCTCCCCTCGAGAAGGGGCGCGAGTTCTGGTCGTTCAAGCCGATGACCCATCCCACCCCGCCCGCGGTGAAGGCCCAAGCCTGGGTGAAGAGTCCGCTCGACCGCTTCGTGCTCGCCCGGCTGGAGGCCGCCGGCATGCAGCCCGCGCCCGAGATCGACAAGCGCGGCTTCATCCGCCGCGCGACCTTCGATCTGCTCGGCCTGCCGCCCACTCCGCAGGAGGTCGACGCCTTCCTCGCCGACGCTTCGCCCAAGGCCTACGACACGCTTGTCGACCGCCTGCTCGCCGCACCGCAGTATGGCGAGCGCTGGGGGCGTTACTGGCTCGACCTGGTGCGCTACTCCGACTCGAATGGGCTGGACGAGAATCTCGCCTACGGCCACGCCTGGTTGTATCGCGATTACGTGGTGCGCGCATTCAACGCCGACAAACCCTACGACCGCTTCCTGACCGAGCAGCTCGCCGGCGACCTGCTGCCACCGGCCAAAGACAACCAGCAACTGGTCGATCAGATCACCGCCACCGGCTTCCAGGTGCTCGGGCCCAAGATGCTCGCCGAGCACGACAATGAGAAGCTGGTCATGGACGTGGTCGACGAGCAGATCGACGTCATGGGCAAGGCCATGCTCGGCCTGACCCTGGGCTGCGCGCGCTGCCACGACCACAAGTTCGACCCGGTGCCGACCAAGGATTATTACGCGCTGGCCGGCATCGTGAAGAGCACGGCGATCCTCGGCAATCAGGGCGGCTTGGCCAAATGGAACGAGCACGACGTCGCCTCGGTCGAGCAGATCCGCGCCGCCGAGACCTGGAAGTCCGACGCGAAGAAGCGCCAGGAGGCGCTCGACGCCACCAGCGCCGCGGCGCAGCGCGAGGTGGTCGAGGCCCTGCGTGCGCGCACCGCCGACTACCTGCTTGCCGCCGGCGCGGTCACCCACGACGGCATCGCCGTCGAGGCGGAGGCCTTTGCGCGCGGCAACCTGCGCATCGACTCGTCCACCTACGGCTCTGCCGACACCACCATCGTGCACACCGCCGCCGGCGGGCAGCAATTCGCCGAATACGACCTGACGGTGCCGAGCGCCGGCCGCTACCTGCTCGAGATGCGCTACGCCGCCGGCGAGGAACGCGGCATGCGCGTGCTGGTCGGCGGGACCGTCGCCATCACCGACGCCTTCAAGCCCACTACCGGCGGCTTCAGCGCCAAGGAGCAGGCCTGGCGCGACATCGGCGAGATCACCCTGCCGGCCGGCAAGGCGGTGCTGCGCTTCGAGCGCGACGGTGCCATCCCGCATCTCGACAAGTTCGTGCTGCATGCGCTCGGTGCGAACGGCGCGCCGCCCACCACTCCGGGCGGACTCGACGCCGGTGTGCTGCGCAGCTGGTCGACCTTCCTTGGCCGCGGGCACAGCGACCGCTTCCTGGCGGTGTGGAACGCCTACGCCAAGGTCCCGGCCGACGCCTTCGCTGCCAAGAGCGCGGAAATCGCCGACAAGCTCGAGAAGTCGCCGGAGAGCGCGGTCTCGCCGCTCGCCCTCGAGCTGCTCAAACCTGCGCCGCCGGCCTCGCGGGCCGAGCTCGCCGAGCGCTACCAGGCGTGGATCGCGGGCCTCGAGGTGCTGACCAGCGTCGACCTCGCGGTCGAGGCCAAGGACGCCAACAACGCCAAGAAGGCCAAGCGCAAGAAGTCCAAGCAGGACAAGGACGCCAAAGAGGGGGCCAACGAGAAGGAGGCCAAGGAGCTGTCCGCGCTGCAGCACGTGCTGTTCGCCGCCGGCGGTCCGCTGTTCCTGGATGGTGCCGCGCTCGAGGCGCGCTTCCCGGACGCCGTGAAGAAGCAGCTGACGGACGAGCGCGCCGCGCTGGCCGAAATGGAGAAGTCCAAGCCCGCGCCCTTCGACCGCGCCATGTCGGTCAACGACCAGAACATCGTCGACGTGCCGGTGCACATCCGCGGCAGCACCCAGAACCTGGCCGCGACCAAGGAGCCGCGCGGCTTCCTGCACGTCACCGACAATCTGGTCAAGCCGCTGGCGATCCCGGAAAAATCCAGCGGCCGCCTCGAGCTGGCGCAGTGGATGACCAGTGCAGAGCACCCGCTGACCGCGCGCGTCATGGCCAACCGCATCTGGCTCGGCCACTTCGCCGAGGGCCTGGTGCGCACGCCGTCGAACTTCGGTCTGCGCGGCGAGCTGCCGACCCACCCCGAGCTGCTCGACTGGCTGGCGCGGAACTTCCAGGAGCACGGCTGGTCGATCAAGGCCCTGCACCGCGAGATCATGCGTTCGAGCGCCTACCGCATGGCCAGCGCGTACCGCGAGGACTACGCCACCAAGGACCCCGAGAACCGCCTGCTGTGGCGGCAGAACCGCCACCGCCTGGAGGCCGAGCCGATCCGCGACAGCATCCTGGTCGCGGCCGGACGCCTCGACCTGACCATCGGCGGCTCGCTGCTCGACACCAAGAACGGCGACTACGTCACCAACGACCAGTCCAACAACAAGGCACGCTACAGCGAACTGCGCCGGGCGCTCTACATGCCGATCATCCGCAACGCCATGTACGATCTGTTCACCGCCTTCGACTACAGCGACCCGAGCGTGCCGATCGAGAAGCGCCCGTCGTCCACCATCCCGCACCAGGCGCTGTGGCTGATCAACAGCCCCTTCGCCGTCGAGCAGAGCGGGGCCTTCGCCGAACGCGTGGCCAAGCTCCACCCCGACGACGAGCGCGCCCAGGTCGCCGAGGCCTACCGCATCGCCTACGGCCGTCCGGCCGCGCCGACGGAACTCGACCGCGCGCTGAAGTACCTGGCCAGCGTGCGCGCCCTGTCGACGGCGCCGCCGGCGGTGGGCGGGACGATGGGATTCAAGCCGACCGTGGCCTCGACGCTGCGCCCGCTGCAGAGCCTGTGCCAGATCCTGATCGCCTCGAACGAATTCCTCTACATCGATTGAACGAGGACAGCGCCATGTTCCCAGGAATCTCCCGCCGTCAGCTGATCAAGGCTTCGGCATCCGGCCTGGCCCTCACCACCCTCGCCGGCGCCCTGCCCGGGCGGCTGTTCGGCGACGGCGCGCCCGCCGCACTGGCCGGTCCGCGCAAGCTCGACTTCCGCCAGCGCGCCAAGCGCATCATCTGGCTGTTCCCGCACGGTGGCCCGTCGTCGATCGACACCTTCGACTACAAGCCGGCCCTGGCGCGCGACGATGGCAAGCCCTTCCCGGGCGAGAAGCCGCGCGTGCAGTTCGCTCAAACCGGCAACCTGCTCAAGTCGCCGTGGGAGTTCAAGCAGCACGGTCAGTGCGGTGCGTGGGTCAGCTCGTTGTTCCCCGAGGTCGCCAAGCACGTCGACGATCTGTGCTTCATCAAGTCGGTGTACGGCACCAACGTCGCGCACGGCGGCGCGCTGCTCGGCATGCACACCGGCTCGGACACCTTCGTGCGCCCGAGCATGGGCAGCTGGCTGTACTACGCGCTCGGCAGCGAGAACCGCAACCTGCCCGGCTTCATCACCATCTGCCCGACCCTCGGTCACGGCGGGGTCAACAACTGGGCCTCGGCCTTCCTGCCCGGCGTCTTCCAGGGCACGCCGATCGGCAACGCCAGCATCCCGTGCGTCGAGGCGACCATCAACCACCTCGCCAACCGCTCGTGGAGCGGCGAGATGCAGCGCGCCGAGCTCGAATTCCTCAAGGAGCTGGACGGCTCGCATTTGGCCGCGCGCAAGGTCGACGACGCGATGGCGTCGCGCAGCGAGTCCTACGACCTCGCCTACCGCATGGAGAAGGACGCGCCGGCATTGATGGACCTCTCGAAGGAGTCGAAGGAGACCCTCGAACTCTACGGCATCACCGACAAGACCACCGAGAACTTCGGCCGCCAGTGCCTGATGGCGCGGCGCTTCGCCGAGTCGGGGGTGCGCTTCACGCAGTGCAGCCACAGCTACAAGTGGGACCAGCACAGCAATCTCAAGGGCGGGCACGAGAGCAACGCCGCGCAGGTCGACAAGCCGATCGCCGGCCTGCTCACCGACCTCAAGGCGCGCGGCCTGCTCGACGACACCCTGGTGCTGTGGGCCGCCGAGTTCGGCCGCACGCCCACCGCCGAGGGCAAGGACGGCCGCGACCACAACCCCTACGGTTTCACCGTATGGATGGCGGGCGGCGGCGTGAAGCCGGGCTTCAGCTACGGCGCCACCGACGACTGGGGCTACTACGCCACCGAGGACAAGGTCCACTACCACGACCTGCACGCCACCATCCTGGCGCTGTTCGGCCTCGACCACGAGAAGCTTACGTACCGTTATGGCGGGCGCGACTTCCGGCTCACCGACGTGGCGGGGACGATCGTGAAGGCGGTGTTCAAGGACAAGGTGTAGGAGCCCAGTCCTATCCGAAGCCCGCTCCGCGGGCTCTCGAGGCACTCATCGGTCTGACTTGTGGGTAATGGGTAGGTCGTTGCCCTGGGCTGAAAATTGGGGCCGCGCCGTTGGCGCTCGCGATGGTGGAGCCTGCAATATTCCAGATTCAAAACGGCAGCGGACGTTCCAGGTTCAACGACAACGAAAATCCGAACCATGCCGGTATCTCGAAGCCGTCTCCGCACGGATATTCAGTATTTCCGCTTGTCCCGCATCTGCCGCAGCGCCTCGTGCAGGCCGTCGCCGGACGGCGGCGCGGCCGGAGGTTGTGCAAGCGCCGTGGGTGGCGCCGTGCCGGTCGGCGGAGTCATCACCGGTGATGGCGGACTGCCTGGCGCAACGGTCGCCCCGTTCACGGCAAGGGTGGCCTTCCGCCGCGCGAAGCGCGGCAGCTTCGGCCGCCACGTCGGCACCCGCACGCGCGGCAGCCCGAGCCCCAGCCGCCGCACCG
>JACDGQ010000100.1 GCA_013821615.1 Planctomycetota bacterium | reverse complement strand
GTTCTCCTGCGCCTCGGCGCCGACGCGCTCGCGCAGCACCAGCTTGGCGGGCTCACGGTCGAGGATGCGGCGGCTCCAGGGCGATCCGGCGGTGCGCGCGGCGTGCAGGCGGCTGTGCACGATGTCGTCGCGCAGCTCGACCAGGTCGGGCAGGCCGCGCGCCAGCGACAGCTCGATCTCCTGCTCGGCGATGGCGTGGCCCAGGTAGTACTCGAAGGCCGGTGGAGTCTTGTGGAAGTAGACCTGCAGGAACATGTGGTAGCGCGCCAGCAGCAGGCCCTCGAGCGCGTGCACGCCGTGCACGTCCAGGCCGAGCTCGGGACCGTCGGGGCCATCGAGCACGGTCTCGCAGGCGATCAGGCGCTGCAGGTCGTAGATGCCGTAGGTGACGCCGGAAAAATGCGAATCGCGCAGCAGGTAGTCGCAGCGGTCGGCGTCGATCTCGCCGCTGACCAGCGCGCGCAGGATGCCGACCAGGGTGCCGAGCCCGGCGAGGCGCTGGCTGCGGCGCACCTCCTTCGACAGCACCGCGGCGATGTCGCGGGCCATGTCCTCGTCGAGCACGCCCTCGCCGACCAGGCCGTGGATGATGGCCAGCGAGCAGTCCTCGTGGGTGGCCTGGCGCCCGGCCGGCACCATGCCCTGGCGGTACCAGGCGGCGGGCAGGGCGAAGAGTTCGACCGCGGGCAGGAACTCCTCGGCGGTGTGGCTGAAGGGCGCGTGGCCGGCGTCGTGCAGCAGGCCAGCGAAGCGCGCCACGCGGTAGGCGTAGTCCAGGTCGGCCGCGGCGAAGCCGGCCAGACCCTTGGGGCGCGCCGCGACCAGGCGGCTGAAGCGCTCGCCGGCCAGGTGCATGACGCCCAGCGAATGCTGGAAGCGGTCGTGAACCGCGCCGGGGTACACCAGATTGACGAAACCGAGCTGGCGGATGTGGCGCAGGCGCTGCACCCACGGATGGTCGAGCACGCGCCGCTCATCCTCGGTGATGATGATGGTGCGATGGATCGGATCGCGGATCTCGTAGGTGTCGGCCATGGCGCAGCGGCTCGGGAGTGTGCGCGGGCCTGGGAAAACTCACGCGCGTTTTATGGGTCCGTTGGAACCTATTCATGGTGGCGAGGGTGGCAATGGCTGATGGCTGACGGCTGACGGCTGACGGCTGACGGCTGGCAGCGGACGGCGGACGGCGGAGTGACAAGTGCCCCCCTTACGTCAGCAAGGCTGCCGCATCGAGTCCACCCGCGGCCGTGGGCGACGATCCGTCAGCCGCCAGCCGCCAGCTGTCAGCCTCCCGCGGCCGCCAGGCCCGCGATCCCAACGCTCCACTGCCATTCCCATTCATTAATTGCATCGACTATTTCCAACGCATGCACCGGGCAGCGTATAACAGGCAACCTCTGTTTGACTTCACCATGGCATCTTCACACCCTTTCCAACCGACCTTCGCAAGCGACCCGTCGCCTCCCCCGACCTTCCCAGGAATCCCCATGGCACAGATCCTCGTCACCGACGGCATGGCCGCCGAAGGCCTCGAACTGCTCAAGCAGGCGGGCCACACCGTCGACAACCGCAAGATCTCGGTCGATGAGCTGCTGCGCATCATCGGCACCTATGATGGACTGGTGGTGCGTTCGGCGACGCAGGTAACCGACGCCGTGCTCAAGGCCGGCGCCCCGCGCCTGAAGATCGTCGGCCGCGCGGGCGTGGGCGTCGACAACGTCGACCTGCCCAACGCCACCGCCGGCGGCGTGATCGTGATGAACGCGCCCCTGGGCAACATCGTCTCGGCCGCCGAGCACACCATCGGCCTGATCTTCGCCGCCGCGCGCTTCATCCCGCAGGCGCACGCCAAGCTCGCCAAGGGCGAGTGGGACAAGAAGTCGTACACCGGCGTCGAGATCGAAGGCAAGGTCCTGGGCATCGTCGGCCTGGGCAAAATCGGCAAGCACGTCGCGCAGGTGCTGCAGGCCGCCGGCGCCGAGGTCATCGCCTTCGACCCATTCCTGAGCCCCGAGGTGGCCAAGGAGCTGCGCATCGAATCGGTGACCCTCGAGCAGCTGCTGGCGCGCGCCGACTTCATCACCCTGCACACGCCGCTAACCGAGCAGACCCGCAACCTCATCAACGCCGACCGCCTCAAGCTGATGAAGAAGACCGCGCGCATCGTCAACGTCGCGCGCGGCGGCATCATCGATGAGACCGCCCTGGCCGCCGCGCTCAAGGCCGGCACCATCGCCGGCGCCGCGATCGACGTCTTCGCCGAAGAGCCGCTGCCCGCCACCAGCCCGCTGATCGAGCTGACCAAGGCCGGTGCGCAGAACCTGATCCTGACCCCGCACCTGGGCGCCAGCACCGAAGAGGCGCAGGTCAAGGTCTCGGTCGACATCGCCAACCAGTTCAACGCCTTCTTCCTGAGCGGGAAGATCATCAACGCCGTCAACGTGCAGCTGCGCGTCGACCCGGCGATCGACGGCTACCTGGCCGCCGCCGAGGCGCTCGGCGCCGCGGTGGTGCAGACCCTCGACGAGCCGCTCAAGGGCCTGGAGGTCACCGCGCGCGGCGACCTCGCCAAGTACGACACCAAGCCGCTGGCCACCGCCGCGCTGAAGGGCGCACTCGCCAAGATCAGCGCCGAAGTAGTCAATTTCGTCACCGTCGCCAAGATCGCCGCCGAGCGCGGCATCACCCTGGTCAGCGCATCCAGCGAGCAGACCATGGGCGGCAAGGGTGGCCCGATCGAGCAGCTCACCATCAAGGCGATCACCGCCAAGGGCGAGCACCTGATCGGCGGCAGCCTGATCGGCGGTGTGCTGCGCGTGCTGCGCTACAACGAATACCCGATCGACCTGCCGATCGGCGGCCACCTGCTGGTCATGGAGTACCCGGACCGCCCGGGCATGGTCGGCAAGTACGGCAGCATCCTGGGCGAGAACCGCATCAACATCGCGCGCATGGAAGTCAGCCGCATCGACGGCCGCGGCGACGCGCTGGTGATCCTGACCCTCGACGACCCGGTGCCGGTCGCGGTGCTGGAGCAGATCAAGCAGGTGGTGCGGCCGACGAAGGCGTATAAAGTTTCGCTGTGAAGGGTGCGGGCGTTGGCTGATGGCTGATGGCTGATGGCTGATGGCTGATGGCTGATGGCTGATGGCTGATGGCGAAGCCGGCGCTCTGCGCCGGCTTCGCCTGTTCCATCCGTTCTTAGGATCGTGCGCAACCGGTCGGGTGTCACGGTCGAGCTGGGGCTCGACCCTCCCGGCGGATGCGCAGCGCACACCGGAGGTCGCCAGATCGCGCACACGACCGCCGGGAGGGTCGAGCCCCAGCTCGACCAGCCCCACAAGCCCCATGCGCCGAGCGAACCACCGTTTCCACTGCCCATCCGACCCCATTCCCCATTTCCCTGCCGCACCACCGCCTGTACGCAGGGCCATGCGCACCGCACGTCACCCCGCCCCGATCCGCCGTACGCGCACAGCCACCGCAGCCACCCCGCTGCGCATCACCCTCGCCGATGCCACCCTCCCGAAACTCGGCCGCGTGCGCCTGGCGACCACCGAGGCCGGGATCTGCGCCCTGGCCATGCCCGACTGGAACGACCACCAGCTCGGTCTCGAGCCGTGGACGCGCGCCGGCGCGACCTGCGCCAAGGGACGGCACCCCCATCTCGATCTGGCCTTCGCCGAGCTGCGCGGCTACGTCGCGGGCAGACTGAAGGTGTTCACGGTGCCGGTCGATCTGGCGCAGCTGACGCCGTTCTTCCTGCGCGTCCTGACCGAGCTGCAGCGCGTCCCGCATGGCGCCGTGCTGACCTACGGCCAGCTCGCCGATCTCGCCGGCAGCCCGCGCGCCGCGCGCGCCGTCGGCCAAGCGGTCGGCCGCAACCCGGTGGCGGTGATCGTGCCGTGCCACCGCGTGCTCGCCGGCAACGGCATCGGCGGGTTCGGGCTGGGGTTGGAGGCGAAGCGCATGCTGCTGGGGATCGAAGGGATCGAGGCCTAGCCGAGGGCGAACCGTGGTTTTTACGGGGTCCGCGCCGAGGCTCGCATACCGGAGTTGTACCGTGCCAAAGCCCGTACGAGCACGCAGATGGCAGGATGCCACGGAACACCCGGCACAGCCTCCACATTCCAATTGAGTCCCCGTGCGCAGGCTGATCATAGCCGCCTTCCCCGGAGTCATCATGGGCATGAGCATCTTCGCCGACATCGTCGGCCGTTTCCGCAGTGTCCTGGTCGCGCGGGGGGAAGCAGGCAGGCGAGTGGGCGGCCTCGCTTCGGCCTGCATGGTGCTGATCGTAGCGTGCACAGCTGCGCAGGCTGCGGAGTCTCTGCCCTGGAAACCCAAAGCGGCTGCCAACGACCCGCGCGCGAAAATGAGCGCCTTGCTTAGGGACGCGCTCGCCGATCCAGCAACCACCACCATGGGCGTCGGCAAGCGCCTTGGCGCCGTGACACGTTCCACAGGCCAGGATGATACCGTCGGCGTCGTGCTCGATGCACCCGTGACCGACGCCAACCTCGCCGCCATCACTGCGACGGGGGCCACAGTCACGAGCACTTCGCCGCGATGGAACGTGATCACGGTTGAAGCCACCGCCGCACAGCTCGATGCCATCGCTCGTTTGCCCGGGGTCACCTCCGTCAGCCTGCCGCACAAGGCATTCCACCGGGCCCAGCCTGGCACGGTGATCAACGAGGCCGGAGCCGTCATCCAGGCCGATGCCCTGACCACGGCCAGCAACATAACCGGCGTTGGCCAAGTGGTGGGCATCATCTCCGATTCCATAAATCTCACCACCACTGTCGGGGCCGGCACTACCACCGGCAGCACCGCGCCGTTCACCCTGACCGGACTTCTGCCGCAGAACCGCGGTGACCTGCCCGCCAGCATCCAGGTCGTTGAGTTCGGGGACAACTCCCCGGGCAACTCCGCGACCGACGAGGGCGAGGCGATGATGGAGGAATGTTTCAAGCTCGCTCCCGGGGCCCGGTTCGCCTTCGGCTCGTGCAACAAGGCCGGGGCGCCCCCGAACCAGACCAACATGGCGGACACCATCAGGGACCTGGCCAGCAAATCCCAGTGCACCATCATCGCTGACGATATCGGCTTCCCCGACGAACCGATGTTTCAGGATGGGCCAATCTCCCAGGCCGCGAACACCTTCGTGCAGGGCGGTGGCATCTACCTGTCGGCCTTTGGCAACGACGGTGACAACGGCATCCTGACGACCTTCAGCGACGTGAGCACGAACCCCGATCCCCATACGCCGAACGTCGCGCCGAGCGGCAACGACTTTCACAATTGGGGCGGAGTCACGAGCGCCGGGCTGCTGCCCATCGATGTCACAGGCAGCGGAACCATCACCATCGTCCTGCAGTGGAACGAGCCCTACCAGCGCTTCGCGCTCGGCGCCGGCGCCACGAGTGACTACGATCTCTATCTCTACTCGGACACCGCGCTCACCCCATCGGGTGCGGATATCGTCGCGTTCAGCAACGATGCGCAAGGCGTACCGGGCCAACCGAAGGATCCCCTGGAGATCATCGAGCACACCTTCACGACCACCGGCACGCATCACGTCTTCCTCGCGGTCGATCGCTTCAGCGGAAGCGCCGCGAACACGCTGCGCATCATCGTCAGCTGCAACGCCCCATTCACCTTCCTGAATACTGTGACCGGCTCAAGGGCGGCCACGGGCTTCGGGCACCCGACCGCGAATGGCGTGCTCGGCATCGCCGCGACCCGCTTCACCACGCCGACTGTCCCGGAGTCATTCACGTCCAAGGGCGGCTACGACACCGCCGGCATACCGTTCTTCTTCGACACCGCGGGTGGCGCACTCTTTGAACTGCGGAACAAGCCCGACGTCACCGCACCGGACGGTGTTTCGACCTCGAACAGCAATTTCAGCCCATTCTTCGGCACCTCAGCGGCGGTACCGAATGCGGCGGCGGCCGCTGCCCTGACATGGTCCGCCAATCCCATTCTGACCAATGCCCAGATAAAGTCGCGGATGACCACGACTGTCAAAGCGATGAGTGGCGGTACGGCACTCGTAGGCCTCGGCTTGGTGCAGGCACAGCGCTCTGCCGGCGTGCCGGTCACGAACATCACGGCCAGCCCCAGCACCGGCCTGATCGAATCGGGCAATATCGACATCACCGTGACCTTCGCCGCACCCGTTGCAGTCACCGGCTCCCCTCAGCTGCTGCTTAACACCACCCCGGCACGTTCGGCCACGTTCCTGTCCGGCAGCGGCACGACCAGCCTCGTGTTCCGCTACACTCTTATCTCCGGCGACGCCAGCACGCACCTGGATCTCGCGAGTTCGACACCCGTGGCCTTCAACGGCGGTACCATTACAGCCCTCATCGCTGGCATCACCCCGCCCTTCGTCACAGGTGACCCGATCATGCTGCTGCTGCCAACGCCGGGTGCGGCCAGCTCGCTGGGCGCCAACACGACGATCGACATCGACACCTCCGGACCGGGCGCGACCATCGTCGGCAACCCGGCCACCAAGATAACCTCGGACCTGACCTTTGACGTGACCTTCGCGCAGGCGGTCACCGGCCTGGGCACCGGCAGCTTTACGGTCATCAACGGCACGGTCACGTCCGTCACCGGCTCGGGCGCGAGCTATGTCGCGCACGTGACGGCGACCG
This sequence comes from Planctomycetota bacterium, assembly GCA_013821615.1. Lineage (GTDB taxonomy): Bacteria > Planctomycetota > UBA11346 > UBA11346 > UBA11346 > BOG-1363. The sequence continues at coordinate 2,073 of JACDGQ010000100.1, read as the reverse complement.
CGCCCGGGACGGTCACGCTCAGCATCGCCGCCAACACGGTCTTCGATGCGGGCAGCCTCGGCAACCACGCCGCGAGCGGCACGGCGACCTTCGATATCGTCGCGCCGACCCTGGTCATCACCCCGACGCTGAACAGCGTGATCACGACGTCCAGCGTGGCCGTGACCTTCACCTTCAGCGAGGCGGTCACCGGCTTTACCGCGGGCGACATCACCATCATCAACGGCACGGCGGGGGCCCTCACCGGCAGCGGCGCGGTCTACCACATGCCGGTGACCTCTGGCTCGCCCGGCCCGCTGACCATCACCGTGCTGGGCGGCACGGTGACCGACCTGGCTGGAAACGCCTCGGCCACCAGCGCCACCGCCACGGTCACGGTCACCGAAGTCCCGGCCTCGACGGTGCACGGCTGCGGCCTGGGCTCGATGTTCGCTTCGGTGTTCGGACTCGGGCTGCTGGCGCTGATGGCCTGGGCGCGGGGCCGGGATGGCGCTGCCAAGCGCTGAAAAAAAAGTGCGCGGCGACAGGCCGCCGCGCACCGGTCTGATTTCGCCGCGCCTGCGCCAATGACAAAGGGACCGGATCGTCTGATCCGGTCCCGTCATTTCCACGCGAGAGTGGATGCCTACTGCTCGACGCGGTAGACCTTCCCTTCCTTCCAGCCGCCACCCTCGAAGGTGGTGAGGTAGACCTCGCCATCGAGGTCTTCGCCGAAGGCGGTGATGTTCTTGCCGGGCTGGGCGAGCTGTTTGTTCTCGACCTGGTCGCCGCTGCGCTTGAGGCCCCAGATGCGCGTCGACTGGAAGTCGGCGTAGATGTAGACGCCTTCGAGCGCACTGAAGCGCTTGCCGCGGTAGACGTAGCCGCCGGTGATCGACTGGCCGACGTCGTGCTTGTACTCCCAGATCGGTTCGATGGCGCCGGGGACGGGCGGCTTGTTCTCGAAGGCGTGGTGCGCCTCGTGGTGGTTCCAGCCGTAGTTGCCACCCTTGGTGACGATGTCGACCTCCTCCCAGATGTTCTGGCCGACATCGCCCAGCCACAGCTCGCCGGTCTTGCGGTCGAAGCTCATGCGCCAGGGATTGCGCACCCCGTACGCGTAGATCTCGGGGAAGACCCCGGCCTTGCCGACGAAGGGGTTGTCCTTGGGGATGCCGTAGGGCTTGCCATCGGCGGGGTGGTCGGGGTCGATGCGCAGGATCTTGGCGAGGAAGGTGTCCATCTTCTGGCCATTGGCGTGCGGATCGCCGCCGGCGCCGCCATCGCCCTTGCTGAGGTAGAGGAAGCCGTCCTTGCCGAACACCACCGTGCCGCCGTTGTGGTTGTCGTAGGGGTTCTCGACCTGGATCAGGATCTCTTCGCTGGCGGGATCGGCGTGCAGGTGGTCGGCGGTCGCCTTCAGGCGCGACAGGGTGTTCTTCTTCGACCCGACGGCGGTGTAGTAGATGAAGAAGACGGCGTTGGTCTTGAAGTCGGGGTGGAAGGCGAAGGACAGCAGGCCCTGCTCGTTGCTGGCGCTGTTGGTCTTGGCGGTCCAGTCGAGGAACACGGTCTTGTCGGCATCGTCGGCGGCGAAGGTGACGAGGCGGCCGTGCTGTTCGAGCACCACGTAGCGCGCCGTGCCGTCGGTCAGCTGGGTGAAGCCGAGCGGGCGGTCGAAGGTCAGCTTGGGGAATGCCGGGACCAGCTTGATGGCGTCGGCCGCCGTCAGTGGAGCGAGGCCGGCGCAGGCGGCGACCAGGGCGGCGGCGAGCGGGCGGAGGACGTGGCGCATCGGGTGGGCTCCAGGTGGGAAACGCTAGTCGTATCTACCGGATGCACCAGGGCCGCGTTGGGGGTGACGAGTGCGGGGTGCGGGGTGCGGGATGGGATGAGGTGCGGAGTGCCGAGTGCGGAGTGCGGAGTGCGGAGTGCGGAGTGCGGAGTGCGGAGTGCGGAAGATGACGATTGATCCTCCCCCGGTTTTGTGGACGCCATGATAAGCGGGAAACCGCTGCTAGGATGATCCACCATGACCACCCCAACCCCGTCCCGGTCCTCCAAGGCCAAGCGGCGTAAGCACACCAAGGAATT
>JACDGQ010000099.1 GCA_013821615.1 Planctomycetota bacterium | reverse complement strand
CGGCCAGGTCGCGGGCGAAGTCGCCGATGGTGCTCGCGGCGATGCTCATGGGTCGTGGCGCGCTGCGGGTCTCAACCCGCGGCAGCGGCCGCTGCCGCCGCCGGATCGTCCGCACCTGATGCGCGCTGGATCTTCGCGCCGAGCTTGCGCAGGCGCTCTTCGATGCGCTCGTAGCCGCGGTCGATGTGGTAGACGCGGCTGATGCGCGTCTCGCCCTCGGCGGCGAGGCCGGCGATGACCAGCGCGGCGCTGGCGCGCAGGTCGCTGGCCATGACTTCCGCGCCGCTCAACTTCTCGACGCCCTGGATGATGGCCTGGCCGTTGGCGACGCTGATCTTCGCGCCCATGCGCTTGAGCTCGGCGGCGGCCATGAAGCGTTCGGGGTAGATGCGCTCGACGATCGTCGAGGTGCCGTCGGCGACAGCCATCAGTGCCATGGTCTGGGCTTGGCAGTCGGTGGGGAAGGCGGGGTAGGGCAGGGTCACGACCTCGGAGGCCTTGGGACGCTCGCCGGGCACGACCTTCATGACCGTGCCCTTGCGCTCGATGGTCACGCCCATCTGGCGCAGCACGTCGCAGACCGCGAGCAGGTGCTCGGGGCGGGTGCCGGTGACGGTGATTGGCGAGCGCGTGATCGCGCCGGCGATCAGGAAGGTGGCGGTCTCGATGCGGTCGGGGATGACATCCCAGGCCGCGCCGGTGAGCTTCTTCACACCCTGGATGGTGATGCGCGGGCTGCCCGCGCCGGTGATCTTGGCGCCCATGCTGATCAGGCAGTTGGCGAGGTCGACCACTTCGGGCTCGCAGGCCGCGCACTCGATGACGGTGGTGCCCTTGGCCATGGCCGCGGCGCACATCACGTTGTCGGTGGCCAGCACCGACGAGCCGAACTTGCCGCCGAGGTAGATCTCCGCGCCTTTCAGCCCACCCTTCGGCGCCTTGGCGTGGATGTAACCGTGCTCGAGGGTGATCACCGCGCCGAGCGCCTGCAGGCCGCGCAGGTGGAGGTCGATCGGGCGCTCGCCGATCACGCAGCCGCCGGGCAGCGAGACCGTCGCCTCGCCGCGCGCGGCGAGCAGCGGTCCGAGCACGCACACGCCGGCGCGCATCTGCTTGACCAGCTCGTAGGGCGCGGTGCTGTTGTAGGTGTCCTTCACCTGGGTGAAGACGTCGCGGCCCTTCCACTGCGTTTCGATGCCCAGGGTGTTGAGGATCTTGACCTGGGTCTGGATGTCGCGCAGGACCGGGATGTTGCCGAAACGGCAGGCCTCTCCGGTCATGATCGACACCGCCAGGATGGGCAGGGCGCTGTTCTTCGAGCCGCTGACGGCGATCGAACCAGTGAGGCGGTGACCGCCTTGGATGACAAATGTGTCCATGGGCGCAGCCTATGGGCGGTGGCGGTGAAACCAGGGGGAGGGCGCTATGCGCCCAGACTCTAGACCCGAGACCCTAGACTCTAGGGAAGGCAGGCGAAAACTTGGAACTGAGTCATTGGCGAGGAGCGAGAAGCGAGAAGCGAGAAGCGGACCTCCGAGGGCCGGAATCCCCAGGTTCCAGGGTTCCGGCGTCCAGCTTCCCCACCCCATCCCGGTCCCGCGCCCCACCCTGAAAACGGGTACACTCCCCGCATGGCCACCCCCGCCGTGACTCATGCGGGGCGGTCGGCAACCATCCTCCCCCGGCCCGGTACCTGTTCCTATGCTTGAGTGCTGTCCGCGCCTGCCCACAACCTCAGCCATGCGGACGTTGCTGGTGCAGGCCCCGGTGCAGACCGGCGAGGCGGTGGTCGAGGGGGACGAGGCCCACCATGCCCGGGCGGTGCTGCGCCTGAAGGTCGGTGACGAGGTGCGCGTGGCCGACGGTGCCGGGCGCGCGGGCCTGGCGGTGGTCTCAGGCATCGGCCGCGAGGCGCTGTGCCTGGAGGTCACCGCGGTCGAGGAGCTCGCCCCGGACCGCGCGGGGCTCATCACGGTCGCGGTCGCCGCCCCCAAGGGCGACCGCCTGGCCGATCTGGTGCGCGGCCTGACCGAGCTCGGCGTGGGCACCATCCAGCTCCTCCAGACCGAACGCGGCGAGCGCCAGCCGGGCAATGCAGAGCGCCTGCGCCGGATTGCCGCTGAGGCGCTCAAGCAGTGCCGTCGCAGTCACCTGCCGGAGATCCTGCCGTCCTGCTCGATTACCGCCTTGGCAGCCAGCGGTGCGGTCCTTAGAGTCCTGGACCGTACCGGCGCGCCGCCGCGTACCGGCGCGCCCGCGCCGGTGACCCTGGTGGTCGGTCCGGAAGGTGGATTGACCGTGGCCGAGCTCGCCGAGCTGGCTGCGGCGGGGGCGGTGGCGATGCGCCTCGCCGGCCCGATCCTGCGCATCGAAACCGCTGCCCTCGCCGCTGCTGCGGTGTGGGCGGCCGCTTGGGAGTCCGCTCCGTGACCGACACCCTTCCGTCCGCCACGCCGCCGGCCCAGCCGCCTGCGCCCGACAGCGGCTTCTGCTTCACCGACCCGGGCTGCCGCACCGACGTGCGCGTCGGCGCCCTGCTGGTGCTGGCCGCGGTCTTCCTGTGGCTGTGGTGGGGGCCGACGGTGTCGAGCCGCATCTACCTGGTCGGAGTGCCCTTCCTGCTCGCCGGCGTGCCGCTGCAGGCCTTCGAGGGCCGCCGCAGTGGTCGCCCCGGTCATCCCCTCAAGCTCGGCCTGGTGCTGCTGATCGGCGGCGGCCTGATGTGGCCCGATCTCTGCTACCGTGAGCAGGTCGGCCAGGCGTTGCACGTGCAGGAGGTTGCGCCGCTGCTGGTCTGCGCCGGCGCCTGGATGGTCGCCTGGTGGCCGCTCGCCCGCAGCGGCGAGGCCGCGCGCCTGCGCGCTGAACGGCGCGCTCTCGCGTCCGCCGCGTCTGCCGCGCCCAGCGGCGGAGTCCCGGCATGACCCCCGAACAGCGCACCCTCGCCATCTGGGGCGGCGGCTTCGCCGTGGCCGTGATCGCCGGTTGGATCGTCCTCGGTGCGCGCGGCGAGACCCTCGCCCAGAAGCAGGGCCAGGCCGAGGAACTGGAGAAGAAATACCAGGACCTCTATCCCGAGGAGGGCCTGGTCGCCGCCGATGCGCGCACCAAGTGGAAGGCCTCGCTCGACCTTCAAGAGGCCGCCCTGCACGAGGCCGAGACCGCGCTGGTCCCGCCCTTGCCGCGCGCCTACACCGACACCGAGCTCGGCACCGCATCGGCGCAGGTGCACACCGATCTGCAATACCTCAAGCAGAAGGGCCAGCGCCAGGGCGCGAAGATGCCCGCCGCACTGCCCTTCGAGGAGGGACTCGACCAGGACCCGCTGCAGCGCGCCATCCAGCTCGCCCAGCTCCATCTCTACCGCGAGGTGGTCGACGCCTGCCTGGAGGCCGGCACCTTGCGCCTCGGCAGCGTGCACGTCGTCAAGGGCCCGACCGACCCGCAGGGCAAGTACGCCTTGATGCTCTGCGACCTCGAGCTCGACCTGACCTTCGAGCAGGTCGACCAGCTCCTGCTCGACCTGGTGCAGAAGCAGCACCGCAAGGGCATCGGCCTGCGTTCGCTGTCCCTCGACCAGGCGCGCGACGGCAGTCAGCACGTCGGGCTGACGGTCAGTTTGATGGTGGCCAACGACCCGGCCTGGGGCCTCAAGGCCGAGGTGCCCAAGGCCGGCGCCAAGCCCGGTACGGCCGCGCCCGCCGGTGGCAGCCGGCTCAACCGCCTGGGTGGAGGCTGAGATGAAGATCACCACGCAGATGTGGATCGCGTTCGGCGCGGTCTTCCTCGTTCTGCTCATCACCATCGGGCCGGTGCTGGCCGGCGGCGCCTCGTACCCGGTGCCGATCACCGAGCAGCGCGTCGCGCCCGCCAGCATCCTGGTCATCGTCCCGGCCGCGCGCGCGACCGAGCCGCTGCAGGCCGAGCAGAGTGGACCGCCCCAGTCCAATCCGTTCACCCTGCGCCAAGGCCAGACCGGCCACCAGGTGCTGCCGATCCCAGCGCCGCCGCCGCCGCCGCTCGAGCTGCCGCTGCCCCCCGCCCTGCCGGTCGTGGAGAAATGACCATGCGCGTCCTCCCCACCGCCGCGCGCCGCGCGCTGCGCCTTTCCGGGTTGCTGCTGGCGCTTGCCCTCGGCGGCGCGGCCGGCGCGGCGGAGCGTTACATCGACCGCACTGCCACCGATTACGACATCGTGACCATGGCCGACGGCAAGCCGGTGACCTGCAACGTCGAGAGCATCACCAGCGACGGCGCGGTGGTCATCAGCGAGCCCGGGCACGCCGGTACGCGCACCATCCCCGCCGGCCAGTGGCGCGGCCCGATCGAGGAGCGCCGCACCCTCGCGCAGGCCGTCGAGCGGCGCGGCAAGCAGGCGCTCGATCGCGGCGACCTCCAAGATCTGGTCGAGACCTTGAAATGGGCGCGCGAGAAGAAGGTCACCGATGCCGGCCTCGCCCTGGCCGAGAAGGTCCTGGTCAAGCAGCCGACCAACACCGACATCGGCACCCTGGCTTTGCAGTTCTATATCGAGAAGGGCGACCAGAACCCCAAGGCCGAGGCCCTGGCGCGCCGCCTGCTCGCCGCCGATCCGCACTGGAATGCGGGCTTCGAGTTCGTGGCCAAGCTGCTCGCCAGCGATGCCGCGCGCGCCGAGGACCTCGCCACGTTCGTGCAGGAGTGGCTGAAGGCCCAACCGACGGCGTTCACCCCCAACAAGATCATCGCCGGCATCGACGAGCGCACCGGCGACTTCAAGGGCGCGCAGGAGGCCTACCGCAAGTGCTATGAGATGCACAAGGACATCGAATCCGGGCTCGGCTACGCGCGCCTCAGCCTGACGCGCGGCGACCGTGACAAGGCGCTCGACGTCGCCAACGCCCTGATCCACGCCGGCATGTTCGTCGACGAGGCCAAGGTCATCGCCGGTTCGGCGCTGCTCGCCCAGGGCGACGGCGCCGGGGCGCTCGGCCTGCTCCAGGACGCCATCAAGGGCACGCTCAGCGAGGGCAGCGCCAAGCTCGCGCGCTACAACCTCGGCTTGGCGCTGTGGCGCGGCGGCCAGGGCGACCAGGCGCGTTCGCTGTGGAAGGAGCTCGGCACGCCGATCTCCAAGCTCGCGCTCGCCATCCTCGAGCGTGCACACTTCAACGAGGTCGAATCGCTGCCGACCCCCGGGCTCAAATCCCTGGCCAAGCAGCTGAACGCCTGCGTCGACCTCGAACACGGCCACCACGCCGAGGCGGCGCTGCTCGACCGCACCGCCTCGAAGCGCGACCTCTTCCTCGCCGAGCTCGGCGACATGATCAAGAGCGGCATCAGCGGCGAGAGCCTGCGCACCATCGCCGGCACCACCGGCGACGAATCGCTGCGCTGGCAGATCTACGGGCAGCTGCTGACCGCCCATTACGCCGAGGCCGAGGCGCTGCTCGCGCACCTGCCCGAGGACGATGGCTACGCTGCGGTCTACCGCGTCTATGCCGCCGAGGGCCGCAAGGATGGGCCGCGTGCGCGCGACCTCTACCAGAAGGCGGTGGCGAGCAAGAATCCGCCGCGCGACTACCTGGCGCGGCTGTCGGCGTTCTACGCCTCGGCGCTCGACGAGAGCGAGACCGAGCACTTCAACTGGCCTCCGGGCGAGGCCCCGGGCGGCACTTGGCAGTACAGCGCCCCTGGGACCAACATCCACCTCCACGCCGCGAACGGCCAGCTGCTGATCGAGGGCACCCAGTCGGCCAGTCCCGACGCGGTGTCGCGCGCCTGGAAGGTGGTCGCCCGCGACCGCCTCAAGGCGATGCGCGCGACCTTCGATCTCACCGGCGTCGGCGCCGCCACCGGCGGCGTCGAACTGCTCGACGATCAGCGGGCGAACGGCGTCGAGCTGGGCGTGCTCAGCGACAACCGCCTCGGCTGGCGTGAGCTCAAGTCGGGCGCCTGGGGCGAGTGGCAGCCGCTCGCCCTGCAGGTCCAGGGCACCAAGGCAGTGCTGGTGCTGGAGCTGAACGCCGGCCGCGTGCTCGCGGTCTCGGCCGACGACGTGCTGCAGAAGTTCCCGATCGGCAGCCCGCTGCCGGTCGCCGCCGAGGAACTCAGCGTCGGCGTGTTCGGCACCAGCGCTCCCGGCGCGGCGTGGAAGATCGCGGTCGACGAAGTGCTCTTCCAGTACAAGGCCACGGCGGCGAAGCCGCGGCAGTAACGGCATCGCCGGTGGACACGGCGGCCGTTTGAGGAGCATGCGGCGACCACGCCCCAACCGCGGACCCCGCCATGGCCAAGTGCTCCATCTACCGCATCGATCCGCCGTCGCTGGTCGCTGCGCTCACCGACGAGGACGTGCTCGCCCGCTACCAGGCGAACATCAGCGACGAGATCCCGTCGCTTGCCGACCGGCCGCTGATCGCCCATCTCAAGCGCATGTCGACCAGCGCCAGCCGCGCCCAGGCCGACGGCTTCGACCGCTTCGCCGAGGCCGACCCGGCGGCGGCCGACAGCCTGCTCTCGGACCTCTTCGCCGTCGCCACCTACCATCGCTGGCCGTTGCCGGCGCAGTACCTGGGCGAGGAGGAGATGCCGGTCGACGGCATTCCGCGCGGCCTGCTCGGCGCCGATACCGCGCCGGAAGGTGCGCGCCTGTGGCAGATCGATGACGAGACCATCGCCCTGGCGCGCAGCCGCGAAGCGGCGGACAGCGCGGACATGAGCGGGCATGCCAAGGCGGAGGGGGACGAGGGCGCGGATTGCGGGCCGGGGTGTGGTCAACACTGACCAAGGCTAGAGCGACCGGAAGCGTTCGGCCTGCCGTTGCGCCTGCCACGCGCAAATATCCCACAAGTCGGCCACCGGCGTGTTGCTGAACGGCGTGTGGTGCATATACGGCGCCGGTCCGAACTCCGGTGTCAGTGTGCATTCCTCCAGCCCACGCGCCGCCATGCTGCGCCACACCACGTCCCACCAGCGTTCGTGCGCGGCGACTTCATCCTGCCACTCGGGTGCGCGTGGGTCGGGCACCTGCGGGCCGCCGGCGTAGCCGACGCGCGCGTGGATGTGCACGGTGCGGTCGGCGACGAGTTGCAGCAGGGCGGGATCCTCGTCCAAGACCAGGCGCTCGGCGACGCACACCCAGTGGCTGAAGTCAGCGGTCAGCTGCAGTCCTGGTACCGCAACGATGAGGTCGCGCGTGGCCCAGGGCGTGTTGAAGCAGCGCCCGCGGTGGGTCTCGTGCGCGACCGGCACCACCTGGTCCGCGGCGATGCGCACGGCTTCGCGGTAGAAGCGCAGCATCTCGTCATGGCTCCAGGTGTCGCTGCCGCTCTGCACGTTGAGCAGGCGCGGCGACCAGGCGGCGGCCGCGCTGAGGCTCGCGCGCAGGGCGGCGAGGTGCGCATCGACGTCCGCGCCGTAGGTGAAGCCCTGGGCCACCAGCCCCAGGCCGTGCGTGGCGAGCAGCTCGCGCAGCCGCGCGGCCTCGGCGGGCGCGTAACGTTCGACCGGCGCCTCGATGGCGGTGAAGCCCTCGGCGGCGATGCGCGGCATGGCGTTCTCCCACGATTCGCTGATGCCCCACAGATGCCGGACCAGGACCAGCCGCATGGGATTGCGCACGCTCATTCCTCCCACGCCACCGGATTGAGCGGCGACGCGGCCACGTCACCGGGCGTCAGACCGGGGAACCAGGTGGCGAAGTCGTTGCGCTGGTGGTCGTTGCGCGGCTCGGCGACCACCATGTCGGAAGCGATGTAGATGATGGTCATCACCGCACGCGGCGCGGTCGTGCGGTTGGGGCCGGCGCGGTGGAAGGTCCAGCCGTGATGGAAGCTGACTTCGCCGAGGCGGAAGGGCTCCTCGACCTTGGGGCAGTCGGCCAGGGTGCGGGCGATGACGCGCTCGCTCTCGTCGCCGATCGGCAGGGCCAGGGCCGCGCGCTCGGCGAGCAGGTCCTGACTGCCGACCGCGAAGGCGAGCGGGCCCATCTCCAGCGGCACGTCCTGCAGCGGGATCCACGCCGTCACCGCGCGGTCATCGGCGAGCGGCCAGTAGCGCTGGTCGGCGTGCCACGGCGTGAAGCCGCCGCCCGGCTCCTTGAACAGCGCCTGGTCGTGGTAGATGCGCGCACCGCGCGCGCCCATCAGCGCGGCCGCGATGCGCCCCAGGCGCGGACTCAGCACCAGCTCGGCGATCTGCGCGTTCACCCGCCACAGGTTGAAGACCTGGAGGAAGGCGCGGTCGTAGGTGCTGCGCTCGGCAAGCGGCTTGCGCTCGAGAGTGCGCTCCTGGACCTCGCGCACGATCGCGCTGCCGTAGCCGGCCAGGGTTGCCGGCGCGAGCACCTCCGGCAGGCGGATGAAGCCGTCGTGGCGGTAGCGGGCGATGTCGCTGGCCTCCAGGGCATAGGGCGCGGAAAGGTCTGCGACGGCAGGAGAGCTGGTATGCATGGGGCCGATCATGGCTGTGACCACCAGGCTTCATCCGCAGGTTGCACCAGTAATAAGCTACAATTGACCGATATTCATGGAAACGACTGCATCTTGTGTCAATATCCGCGTATGCAGCTCGCCCGCCGCCGCCGCACCCTGAGCCAGGAACTGGTCGGCGCCGACCCGGGCAGCTCGTTCCGCACCAAGCGCTATACCGCCACCCATTGGGAGCTGGTGTGGCATGCCCACCCCGAGCTGGAGCTGACCTGGATCGAAGCCGGTGCCGGCATGCGCCACGTCGGTGACCACGTCGCGCCCTTCGCCAGCGGCGACCTGGTGCTGCTCGGGTCACACC
>JACDGQ010000098.1 GCA_013821615.1 Planctomycetota bacterium | reverse complement strand
GATCAGCACGCTGCTCGCCGCCGGCGAGGTGCCCCCGGCCAGGCGCAGCACTTCGACGGTCTCGACCACCACGGCGTCGCCAGTCGGTCCGGATGATCCGCTCCCCGCGATGATCACGGTCAGCTGGCGCTCGCCTGCTGCCAGCGGCACCGTGCAGGTGATGACGTCCGTGGCGGTGGTCGGGGCGGCGATGCGCGCCGCGTGGACCTCCTTTCCGTCGACGCGGATGCGCAGCAGCGGCGCCGCGCCAGCGCTGCGCTCAGCGCCGGCACGCACGGCGATGACGTGGTCGCCGGCGCTGGCGACGGTGATCGTGGTGGCCAGTTCCGCCGCGCCGTCGATCAGGCGCTGCTTGCCGTCCGGCCTGCCGGCCTGCCGTTTGCCGTTCTGGACGAGGTCGAGTGCGCCGGCGCCGCAGCGCAGGACCACGCTGTCGGCGAGCAGCGCGCGCTCGAGGATGTCGTCGGCTGCGACCAGGTACTTCTCCATCAGGAAGGGCGACAACGACAGCGTCTCGGCGATGTTGTCGAACCCGTCGCTGACGTCGTCCTTGGGAAAGTCCGCGCCCGCCTGGTAGTCGAGGCCGAGCAGGTCACGGATCGAATTGCGGTACTCGCCACGGTTCAGCCGGTGCAGCGTGGTCGGACCGGCGTCGGGATGATCGAGGGTCTTGAGCGAAGCGGTCCACGCGCGGATCACCTGGCGCTCCTCCGCGCTCGGCTGCTTGGCCTCGTCCTCGGGCGGCATGTCGCCGTCGGCGACCTTGGTCGCCACCTGCTTCCACAGCTTACGCGCCCGCAGTGCCTCGGTGTCCGCCGCGTAGACACCGAGGTCGAGGTCGCCCTTGTGCTTCTCGAGGTTGTGGCAGCCCGCGCAATACGTTGCGAGCAGCGGCTTGACCTCGTGCTGGTAGCGCTCGCCGAGCGCGACGGCGGCCACGTCGGCGGCCACGTCGGCGGCACCGACCGCGCTGGCGAGACCCAACAGCGCCGCGAACGCACCGACCCGCAGCGCTGCGCGCCGCGATGCTGACCTGGAAGCGCTCTCACGTGGTGACGACCCGTTCATGCCTCAGGCTATTCCGTGGAGCACCCTCCGCGTTGATGGATTTATGCCGATAGCACGGACGTTCATGCTTGTGCCGACTGAGGTTGCCTCCGCTCGCGACGCGGCGCGCACGATCTTCCCCCCAGCTTCCACAGCGCCTGGCGGAATGGACGTCGGTCCGGTCAGCCAGGGGGCGCCGGTTCCCGGACGGCTGTCCGCAAACGTCCTGCCTGACCGTCCCCCGCACTGGCAGCCGTAGGCGCAGGCGCGATAGTCCCCTGCGTATGCACGTCACCGTCAACGACCAGCCGACTGAACTGCCCGAGGCCGCCAGCGTCGCCGACCTCATCGCCGCCCTCGCCCTGCCCGGCACGCGCGTCGCTGTCGAGATCAACCGCCAGCTCGTCCGCCGCCTCGACCACGCCACCACCACACTGCGCGCCGGCGATGTCGTCGAGGTGGTGACCCTGGTCGGCGGCGGCTGACCCTCACCAGTCGCGCTTGGCCCGGTTCGGCGGCCACACCAGCGGCGTCAGCGCGCGGATCGCCGCGATCTCGCGCTGTGCCGTCGCCTCGTCCCCGGCCAGGCGGGCGGCGGCGATAAGGTCCTCGCGCAGGTACAGCCGCGTCGGGTAGAGCGCCACCACCCGGGCCGCCAACGTCTGCGCCTCGTGTGCGGCCTGCGTGCTCCCTTGTCTGCGCTGCCGGGCGCGCTCGGCGACGCGGCGGCGCTGCTCGCCCAACGCCTGGATGTAGAGCAGTTCGCCTGGCCAGCGCGCCGCCAGCACTTCCAAAAAGGGGCCGACCGCATCGAGCTGGCGCGGATCGAGCCCGGCGAGATGCACGGCGATGGCCGCGGCCTCGTGGTCGACGTCGCGGTCGGCCGGGAAGCGTCCGCCCTCCGCGATCAGCGCGCCCATGGCGGCGAGCGCCACCACTGCCACCTGCTCGTCGCGCAGCGAGCGCGCCGGCGGCTGTCCGGCCCGCTCCAGCGCGATATCCAGGTACTGCTGCGCCGCAGCGCGCTGCTCGGCCGTGCCGGCCTGGCTGCAGCGGCGCAGGGCCTCGGCCAGTCCGCGACCCTCGCGCAGCAGTTCCCCGCGCTGGCTGCTCAGCACCACCCCGGCCAGCACGGCGATGAGCACGGCGAGGCCGGCGATCGCGCCGACCAGTTGGCGGCGCGGCGAGCCCGGCCGCACCTCCAGCGCGCCGCGTTGCTGCGCGAGCCCGAGCATCGCGACCAGCGCCAGTACGCCCACCACCTGGGCGCTGTGCAGGTGGAAGTCGGCCTGGGCGTGCAGCAGGCAGGCGAGCACGCCGGCGAAGCACGCCGCCGGTCGCGGTGGCGGCAGTCGGCGCACCGCCAGCAGGGCGCCCGCGACCAGCACGACGAAGCCGACCGCCCAGCCCAGCCGCACCCCCGGCAGATCGCCGCATGGGTAAGAGGCGAATCCAGAACCGAGCTGACCGAGGCCCACCACCAGCAGCGCGAGTGCAGCGCTGCCGGCACCCAGGGCGCCCAGGGTCTCGGCAGCGCCGGCGGGCCCGGCCAGCAGCCCCCCGCCAGCCATGGACTGAGGCGGCGCAGCGCCGGAGGGCTTCGGCGAAAATCCGGCGTGGCCCGCGCTCGCCGCACGTGGCCGCAGGCGCACCAGCAGCACCGCCCACCACGCCAGCAGCGCGAACGCCACCGGTACGCCGAGATCGGCCGCCGCCTGCAGAGTCTCCTGGTGCGCGAAGATGGTGTCCTCGACCCACGCCGGCTTGAGGCGCGGGAAGGCGCTTTCGAAGCCGTTCACCCCGAAGCCGCACCATGGCCGTTCCGCGATCATGGCGCCGGCGGCCTGCCAGTAGCCGAGCCGCACATCGGCGCTGGCCACCGCGTGCGTGCGCACCCACGGCACCAGCGCAGCCAACGCGCAGATCGCCAGCAGGCCGGCGACGATCGCAGCGCGCCAGCGCCACCCGGGGATGAGCAGGATGCCGGTGACCGCCAGCGCCACGAGCAGGGCCAGGATTCCGGCCTTGGAGCCGCTGCAGGCGAGCGCGACGGTGGCCAGAGCGAGCAGCGTGCCCGCCGTCCAGCGCGCCGCGCCGCGGCAGCGCCACGTCAGATCGGCGAGCAGCGGCCACAGCGTGATCAAGTAGGCGGCGAGGGTGTTGGCGAGCAGGAACGAACCTTCCAGCCGCCACGACGCGACGCGCACCGCGAACTGCTCGCGCAGGTCGTCGCGGCCGACCAGGTTGGGATCCTCGCGGAAGGCGCGCTGCAGGGCGGCGCGCTCCCAGCTGCCCTGCCCGACGAGCACGAGCAGCTCACCGGCCAGACCACCGAGCAACCCCGCCACCAGCAACCCCGGCCGGGCCCGGATCACTGGCCACAGCGCCCACGCTGCGCCCAGGTGCAGCGTCCACGCCGTCCACAGCGCCCACGCCGCAGCCGGCAGCGGGCTGCGCCAGCACCCCCACGCCGCCGCCGCCAGGACCGCCGCGCCGAGCCAAGCTGGTTGGAGCCTGGACCACGGGGAACCGACCATCGGTTCACGCGGCTCGACCGCCAAGCCGCGGCAGAGCAGGCCGGTGGCGAACGCCGCCGCGAGCAGGACCAGGTAGAAGAGATTGCCGAGGTCGGTCGCCTCGCCGCTCCAAATCAGCGGACGCAGCAGCGGCAGGATGACCAGCCAGGCGCCGCCGACGCGCACCAGGCCACGTTGCAGGCGGAGTTCGGCGGGAGTTGCGAGGGGCGGGGCTGCGATCACCGTGGCCTCACCGTCGACGGCCAACCGCTCAGGCCAAGCCGAATCCCGGGTCCCCCGGGCTGGCCACCGACCGCCGCGACCTCAGGGCCCGGGCAGGACCGTGGCGACGTTGAAATCGTCCAGGGTCGTCACGTTCGGATCCTGCGCCGTCGACGGGGCACCCGGATCGGGAGGCAGCGGGAAATCGCTGGCCTTCACCGGGTTCCACTTCGAGGTGTCCGAGGTCCAGTGCAGGATGATGTCGTCGTTCGTCTGGTTCGGCGTGCCAGCGCTGCTGCGGAACATGATGTCGCGGGTGTATTTCGCGGCGCCGCCAGCGGCGCCGCCCACGGGGCCATTGGCGATCTTGAACTCGAACACGTTGCTGGGGTAGTTGCCGAAGAAATCGATGATGTGCGTCGCGGTCTGCCGCGCATCGGTCGCCTTGCAGGTGCCGACGCCGGTCATCGTCACCAGGCGGGTCACGCCGAGGTCGATGAACTGCTTGTTCACCGAGTAGCCGCGCTTGAAGAGGTAGCTCCAGGGGTCCTTGGTGAAGTCCGACGCGGTCGCGTCCCCGGCATCGCCCAGCACCGGCCACGCGTCGAAGTAGGTCGAGAGCGCCAACGAGATGTCGGCCATCGCCGCCTTGGTCTGCGCGACGCGCGACAGCCGCTTGAGGATGGAGAGCGTGGCCAGGATCATCGAGGCGAGGACGGCGATCACCACGATCACGATCATCAGCTCGATCAGGGTGAAGCCACGGCGGCGGGACGACGGCATTCAGAACTCCAGCGGAGTGCTCAGGAAGGAGATGAATTTCTTGTTGGCCTGGTACATCTTCGCGCGCTTGATCCCCGACCAAGGGGGGTTGTCGAAGGACAGCTCGTCGAACGGCCGCTCGAATTCGCAGATGTCGGTGATCTGCTTCCACAGCAGGGACAGGTTGCCGGTGGTCGGCGTCGACCACGTCGAATCGCTGTTGTCCCGAAGGTTGGCCGCGCTGAGCGCGGTGCCCGTCGGCGGCAACGACGCGGCATTGGGCGCCGTCGCATCGACCAGCGGCCCGGCCGCGCCGATCGCGACGTAGAAACGGCGCTCGTACTGGTAGAGCTTGAGCGCTTCGCGGCGACCCTGGTCGTTCGACGCGGTCGTGCCGGAGGGCGGCGACACGTCGAGAGGCGGCTGGAAGAAGGCGAAGGCGGCGACCAGCGGATTGCCCCAGCGGTCATTCCAGTTCTGCTTCGGGCTGCGGTCGCTCATGTAGTCCTTGAACAGCTTGTCGCGCGGGATGGTCTCGGCGGCGCGCAGCAGTTCACGGGTCTTGAGCGGATTGATGTCGCGCAGGTCGTGGCGGTCCGGCTGGTACAGTCCGCTGGGGGTGGTCGGCGCCGGCGCAGTGCTGACGATGTCGGCATAGGTTCCTGAGTAACTGCTATGCTTCTTACCCCAGGGATAGGGAAAGTGGTATTTGCGCAGATCGGCCGTCGAGACGTCGAGATAGGCGCTGACGGAACTCGGAAACCCGCCGTTCAGGTAGGCCGAATCGATGTTGATGATTTGGGCGATGCCCGAGGCATCGAGCGGATCAGGCTTGTACGTGAACACGCCGCCAACGGTCTTGTCGAGGACGTCGTTGTACCCCTTGCTGCACTCCTGCTGCAGGACGAAGGCGGTCATGCCCTCCTGCTGCCCCTTCTGGCTGAGACCCATCAGCACGTCGTTCATGCGCTGGATGGTGACCGCGCTCTTCGCCGACTCCATGATCGGACCGATGACCACGATCAGCATGCCGGCGAGCACGCCGATGATGGCGATCACCACCAGCAGCTCGATGAGAGTGAAGGCGCGAGCCAGTCTCATATGTCCTCGACTTCCTGTGCCACGTTGTCCTTGGCGCCGTCCATATCGTCGCCCTGCGGCGTGGTGGTCAGCGGCTTGGGGGTGATGAGCAGGGTGTCCAGGTCGTGGTTGCTACCGGGGTTGAACTTCAGCACGCCGTCAGCGCCGGCGCTGATCAGGCGCACCCCGCCCTTCTGCGAGATCGAATAGAGGATCTCGTGGCCCCAGGCGTCGTAGACGGCCAGGCCGGGCAGGCGGTACTCCTTGTAGACCGGGCCGCCGCCGGTGCCGTGCTTGATGAAGCCGGGCTTCCAGAAGCTGCTGATCTGCGGGCTGCTGTCGGTGGCGGCGTTGGTGTAGACGCGCGCGGCCGTGCTGGTGTCGGGGGTGGTGGTGCCTTCGATGTTGCGGGCCAGGCTCGGCGGCGTGAAGCTGTCGATGCCGGATCCGCCCGCGCCGAGGATCGGGTACTTGAAGCGCTTCTCGTCGGGCGTGGCGGGATCCATGTCCGGAGCGCTTGCCAAGGCCTTCAAGCTGCTCAGTTCCGCGCCCGCGCCGCTCGCTCCGAAGATGTAGTCGAGTGCGCGTTTATTGTCGTAGGCCAGACCGAAATCGCCCTCCCCATCCTGGGTATCAGTCGGGTTGGTGGCATTCGGGAAGTGCGCCTCGTCGAACGGACCGCTGGTCACGCCGGTGCTGTCGGTGACCACCTTCACGGTTTTGCCATAGATGTTCGTGGCGGTCAGGGCCGATGGACCCGGTTTGGGCAGCTGCAGGTACTTGGTGACCAGCTTCTGGGTCGCGCCCAGGATGCCCATGACCTCGCGCTTGGCGCCGAACAGCATCGGCACACGCGGATCGTTGAAGACGTCGTCGTCGGCAAGCACCTGGTTGATCCCAGCGGCACCGGAGTCGATCTGACTGAGGTCGACGCCCCGGAAGGCGAGGCCGCTGGTCGACACCGGCGAACCGTCGAAGGCGCGCACGAACGGGAAGCGCGTGGAGCGCGAGCCCGCGAAGGGATGTTCGGTCGGGCTTACCGAGCCGCCGCGACCGGCGATGGTCAGCTCGATGCCTTTGCGGATGGTGGCGATGATGACGCCGGTCTTCTTCTTCTTGGCGTCGCCGCCCAGGCCCATCGCGACCATGACGATCATGCTCGAGAGCACCGCGATGATGGAAATCACCATCAGCAGCTCGATCATGGTGAATCCGCGGCGCGCGGTGCTGGTCATGGGCGTGGGTTCCACGGCGTTACAGGTCCTGGAGGTTGCCGAGGCCGATCTTGTAGATGGCGACCGCGGCGACGTACTTGGAATCCACCGTGCAGACGCCGAGCTGGCCGAGGCCGCTGACCGGTGCGGGCGAAAGGCCGGCGCCGCTGGCGCCGGGGATCGAAGGCAGCGGCCCGACATCGCGCGTGGTGGTGATGTCGCTTGGCGACTGGATGACGAAGCCGGTGCGGTACTGGTAGAACCAGCCGACGCTGGTGCCGGGCGCCATCATTGTGTAGGTCGGAGTGGCGGCGCTGCCGCTGACGCCGCGGTACGGCAGCACGTTGCGGTTGAATTCGTAGCGCGCTATCGGCTTGGACCTGGCCGGGGTGCTGATGTCGCCGCACAGCTCGCCGCCGGCGCCGCCACTGGTATCGGTGGTCTTCGTCAGCACCGCGGAGGTGTTGGGGTCGAGGGTGCCGAAGATGACGGTGGCGTAGGCCGGGCCGGAGGCCGGCACCACGATGGCCACGCCATAGCACGACGGCGTGCCGCTGCCGGAGGGCTGCTGATGGCTGCGTGCCAGCTGGCGCGCCTGCGACGAGGCGCGCATGATGGCGTTGGCGGCGTCGTGCACGCGCCCCTTCTTGATCGCCGGGAAGATGCTCGGGACGGTCATCGCGACCAGCATGATGACGATGCTCACCACCACGATCATCTCGATCGCGGTGAAGCCCGCGGAGGTCGTGCGGCGCCGTGCGGTGCAGGCGTCAGTTCGCAGCATTGTTCTTCCAACTGGTGATGTCATCGCTGGGCCCCTTGGCGCCGTTCGGGAAGACATCGAGGGGCGCCCCGGTGGAGTCGGCGTCCTGTGCATCGACCTGGTTGGGACCCGCCGACCACACGCCGAAGGCCGAGGCGCCGTAGGTCTTCGCGGCGTAGGCGATGCGCAGCGGCTGGCCCCAGGCGTCGATGATCTGGTGGCGCTTGTTGACGAACTTCTTGGCGATGGACGGCTGGCACATGTCGTAAAAACCGCTGTAGCCCGAATTGATGAGGTCGGTGTCGAACGGGCCATCGAAGAGCTGGGAGTCATCGCTGTAGGTGGGCGCGGCGCTGAAGTTCGGCGGGTTGCTGCCGGACGAGACCAGGGCCCATGCGTTCTGGTCGGGACGGCCGTCGATCACGCGAAATTTCGTGGGCTGGACAGGCGGTTTGGGCGTCGGGCTGGTCGGGATGTCGCCGGTGGTGATCCTGCCGGAGAGGCTCATGTCAGCGCTCAGCCCGCCCGCCTGATTGACGATCCACTGGTTCATGTCCCAGAGGTATGCCGTGCGCAGCGACCAGTCCGCGTCCGTGACCGGATTCGCGATCCTGCGCTGCCGCCACGTCCAGGTGCTCTGCCCATAGGTGGTGATCGCCGCCGACACCGCCTGCACCAGGGTGGCGGTCGAGCCGATGTAGACCTTGCGCTGGATGACCTTGTACATCGGGAAGCCCATCGCCGCGAGCGCGGCGATGACCGAGATGACGATCAGCAGCTCGATCATGGTGAAGCCCCTGCGACCCGCTGGACGGGTCGCGGCGGAATGGCGGATCTGCAGCGCGTTCATGCTCGGCCTCATGCCATCACAATGTGGACGGCGCCGATGACCAGGGCAACACCCAACACCCGGCAAACCAGGACATCCCCGTCACCCACCGGGATGCGCTTGCGCAGCATGCGCGCAACCAGGCTCGCCTCGATTGCCAGCAGCGGCTTGGCCGCGACGAACAGCGCCAGACCGAACAGCGCGCCGACCGCGGCAATGGTGCCCACCGGCAGCAGGTCGCGCATCGGTTCGCGCAGGCACCAGCCGGCGGCGATGACGATGCCGGCGGTGGCGACCACCGCGACATGGCCGATGCTGAGGTGGATCTGGCGGCGCGGCGGCGTGGCCGGCACGCGCGCCATCAC
>JACDGQ010000097.1 GCA_013821615.1 Planctomycetota bacterium | reverse complement strand
CACCGGGTGCAGGGCGGCCAGCCACGCCGCGGACGCCTGGCGCCCGGCGATGCGCGCGATCAGCGTGGTCGGATCGCGATCGATCAGCGGCGGCGGCAGGATGCGGTGGACCAGCCGGCGCCCCGCCTCCTCGAGGAAAGCCGGTCGTGGCGGCAGGCCGGCGTCGCAGAACACGCGGCTGATGTCGCCCTGGGTGAGGAAGGCCTCCAGGCGCGCCGCCAGGGCCGCGGCCAGTGGCGGCTCCTGGCGCAGCCGCTCAAGCAGACGCATGGGGCGCCGCGAGCCCGGTCCGGCGTCGGCCAGCCAGCGCACCAGGCGCGCCAGGGACTGCGCACCGGGCACGAAGCCGTCGTCGTTCAGCGGGGGCGAGAGGATGCGGTCGATCGCGGCATCATCGGCCGCCGATGGCGGCATGGCCGCGCTCGGGGAGTTGACTGGCGGAACAGTTGCGAGGTCGTTCACGGGCGCTGATGGTATGGCGCCGCCGGCCATGGCCAGGGCGGTCTCCTCCACCAACGTCGCGTCGCCCTCGTGCCTGCTGGAACCCGCTTGCGAGGCGACCGCCCCTTCCGGCGCACTCACGCCAATTGGCCCTGGACGAGTTGGCGGAACTCGCCATCGCGAGCCATCAGTTCGTCATAGGTGCCCGACTCGACCGCTTTGCCATCCTTGATGACGATGATGCGGTCGGCCTTGCGCACCGTCGAGAGGCGGTGCGCGATGATCAGCGTGGTGCGATCCTTCTTGACCTCCTCGAGGGCCTGCTGCACCAGGCGTTCGCTTTCGAGGTCGAGCGCGCTGGTCGCCTCGTCGAGGATGAGCAGCCGCGGATCGCGGTAGAGCGCCCGCGCGATGGCCAGGCGCTGGCGCTGGCCACCCGACAGGCCGGCGCCGCGGTCCCCGAGCACGTGGTCGAGGCCGTCGCTGAGCTTGTCGATGAACTCCATGGCGTTGGCGCGCTCAGCCGCCTGGCGTACGCGGCGCAGGTCGGGGCGGCGGTCGCCCCAGGCGATGTTCGCCATGACGGTGTCCTGGAACAGCACCACGTCCTGGTTCACCACCCCGACATGGCGGCGGAAGCTGCGCTGGTCGAGCGTCGCCAAATCCTGCCCGTCGATCAGCACACGACCGCTGGTGGGCGCGTAGAAACCGAGGATGAGGCTGGCGATGGTGCTCTTGCCCCCGCCCGAAGGCCCCACCAGGGCCACCGCGGCGCCGGCCGGCAGCGTCAAATCGATGCCGGCCAGGCAGTGGCGCCCGGCATTCGCGTAGTCGAAGGTGACGCGCTCGAAGGTCACCTCGCCGCGCAGCGTGCGGATGCGCGTGCGGCCACGAGCGCTCTGGCCGTCGTTCTCGTCCGCATAGATCTGCCCGAGCGAAGCGATCGCGTCGCTCGCCGCGGCGACCTGCGGCAGGCTGCCGAGGATGGCGCCGAGGGCGCCGCTGATGGTCGCGTAGTAGCTGATCAGAATGGTGAACTCGCCGATGGTCAGGGGCGCGAACGTGAATTGGTGGCCGAGGACCGTGATCTGGTGGCCCTGGGAGGCCATCAGCCAGACTCCCAGGCCGATCACGCACATGTTGAGGAAGGTGCCGATCGCCCACGAGCCGGAGCCGAACAGGTTGCTCATCAGATCGAGGCGGATGGCCTTGCGCGCGACCTTGCCGGCGGCGCTGGAGACGCGGTCCTCGATGAAGCGCTCCGCGGCATGCGCGCGCGTCAGGCGGATGCCGTTGAGCGCCTCGTTCAGGCGCGACAGGAAGCTCGACTCGGCCTCGCGGTACTCGGCGTTCAGGGCGGTGATGCGGTCCCAGAACAGCCGCACCATCAGCAGGTTCAGCGGCACCGCCACGGCCAGGACCAGGAACAGCAAGGGGTTCGTGTGCAGCACCACGCCCAGCATGATGACCACGACGGTGCCGTACATCAGCAGCGCATCGGCGATGAACGACTCGAAGCCCTCCAGGCGGGTCATGTCGAGGGTGAACTTGTTCTGCAGGTAGCCGAGCTCGCTGCTATCGTGGAAGGCGAAGTCGAGCTTGTTGACGCGCCGCATCAGCGCCGTGCGCATCGACGCGGTGAGGTTGCGGCTGATGCGGGACAACATGATCCGGCCGATGGTGTTGCTGGCCACGGTCAGGATGCACAGCCCGAGGGTGGCGAGCAGCGCCCACGCGAGCGCCCCACCGAGATCGAAGGGTGCGCCTGCAGCCTTGCCGGTGGCGTGGTCGATCAGGTAGGCGGTCATCAGCGGCAGCACGTAGACCGGGCAGTAGCGCACATTCTGGAGCGCCCAGATCACCGCCCATTCCCACCACGTGCCAGGCTGCAGACGGAAATAGGCGCGCAACGTGGACCAGCGCCGCGCGCGATCGGCCCCGCTGCCGATCACCGCCTGCAGGCGTGCGCTGCCGACGACCGGGATCGTCATCCCGTCGGATCTCGCGGTCGCAATCGGTTCTGGTGCCGGCGCGGCAGGTGGTGGCGGGACATCGGCCGCTGCCGTGGGAGGCACATCGACGGTCAGCGGCTCGGTCATGACGTTTCCCACTCGGCGCATTCGGACGCGCGGAAGATGCCATTCCCGTGCCAAGCGCAGCAGACCCAGGGTGGCCGTGGAAACTGCGCGATTCCGCTCGGAACGGGCATATTCGCCGCCCCCTCGGGCGGAAGGTCGCCCAACATGCCTGCCGATTCCGCAAATACCCCCCCTGCAACCCTGCAAAATGAATGGCGGCCCGCACCGGACCCACTCGACGGACAACACCGCTGCCGGCGCCGCATGCGCGGGAACTGCGCGATCCCGCAGCGCGTGCAGCTCCTGGTTCGCCGCGGTCTCCCCACCGCATCCTGCCGACTGACATGGAATTGCCGCTCTCCAGACGCCATTTCCTGGTTACATGGCCTGACCGCCGCGGTGCACACGTGCGGCATTGGCATGGCGCACGCATGACAAAACCAGAACCATAACCCAAACCTTTGAGGTCATCATGCGTAATCCCCTCGGCATCATCCTGCTCGTCGTCGGCGTCGTCCTCCTGATCTTCGGCATCAGCGCCAGCGACTCGATCGGGTCGAGCTTCTCCAAGCTCTTTACCGGCGCGCCCACCGACAAGGCGATCTGGCTGCTGATCGGCGGCGTGGTCGCCATCGCCATCGGCGCGACCGTCTCGGTGCGCGGATCGCGCGCCAGCTGAAGCTGGCACGCCAGCGCCATCAAATCCACCACTTCACCCGGGAATACGGCCATGAACCGCCTGCGCGCTGCGAAAGTCAATCTCACCATGCTGCTGTGGGCGATCGGTGTCCCGATCCCCCTGGTCCTGATCGTTGCACTGATGCGCGGCTGCTCCTGACGGCTGCGGTCGAGTGAACTCCCGGCCTTCGGTAGCCGGGAGTGCATGGGTCCACAGGTCGATGAGCCCTCATTCCGGACGCGGCACAGCGGACCCCCGCTATGCCGCGTCGCTTTTTTGTCAGGCCGGGATCAGCGGACCCCGCTTGGATTGGCATCCGCCAGGATGCTTATCCATCCCAGGACATCACGCACCGCGCAGCAGATCATCGCCGCCGCCCCAGGGCACCCCGGATGCCATGCGGAGTGCGCTCCGCCGGGATGGCGATCACCCGGTCGGATCATGGCAGACGTGACGCGGCCTACCGTCATCATTCGCACGTCCGGCCCTGGTTGTCGACGCAATACCACGAGCGCCGATCCGCACGTGCCACCGCCACCGTATAGCACTCCTTGCCAGCGAAGATCCCCTGGGTGATCCGCTCGATCGGGTCGCCAGCCGCTTCATTGAGGATGGCCGTGCGCACCGGCTCGGGGGTCTGGTCGAGGGTGATCGCACGGTCTCCCTGGCCGCACGCGGAGGTGAGCAGGACTGCGGCACTCAAGATAAGGATGCGGATAGCGATGGTCATGATGAGCTCCCGGATTCGTGCGTGGGGGCGGACAAACGAGCGCGCCCCGCAGCGGTTTGAAATCAGGGAAGCGACCATCGTGCCAGGAAATACCACTCTGCGGCCTTGCGACCGGTGATCGGTACGATCCGTGCTTTCCTCCGGTCGCGATCAGCAACGCCAAGCCATCGCCCTACGACTCCGGAACACGACCATGTCCACCGCAGATCCCCATGGCGTGCGACGCCACAGCCCAACGCATGCGCTCTTCTGCTGCCGCATTGCACCGCACACCCGCCTGCTGCGCCTGCCGGTCCGTTGCGGTACGACCAAGCTGCGCCGGCTCTGGAACGCGTGCTTCCAGCTGCGCACCTGATCTCCGGTCGTGCAAGGCGCACTACGCCTGGGGTGCGACCTTGCGCTTTTTCCATCCGCGCGGATGGATTGGCGTCAAAAAATGACGAAATCCGCAGGTTGCCGCAATTGGTCCGAACTTTGCTTTGTCCTTCGCGTCACCACGGTCTCACCCGCACCAGCACGCCTCGGACGCGCCATGAACACCCACACCATCCTCATCGTCCTGCTGGTGCTCATCCTGCTCGGTGCCCTGCCGTTGTGGCCCTACAGCCGCGACTGGGGCTATGCGCCGACCGGTGGCATCGGCCTGATCGGCATCATCCTCGTCGTCCTCCTCCTCACCGGAACCATCTGAGTTCCATCCCCAACGCTCCAACCAAAGGAACATCCCCATGGCCAGCAAAGCCGTCTCCGCAAAGAACACCGTCGCGGACATCAAGTCCTCGCTCCTCTCCTCCATCTCGACTTCGCTCGAGAGCACCCTCTCCGGCAGCTTCGAGACGCTCAAGGAGAAGCTCGCTGGCGCCATCGGCGACAATGGCGAGAAGTATCTCAAGGACGCCGTCGAGAAGGTCACCGACTCGGCGACGCACCTCGCCAAGTGGGCGAAGAAGAACCCGGTCAAGACCACGGTCGCCGCCGCGGGTCTGATCGCGGTCTCCGCCTACCTCTACTCGCTCAGCCGCTCGCACGCCAAGGATGCCGCTGACGAAGGCGTCGCGGCCGCGAAGAAGCCAGCGATGAAGAAGGCGCGAGCGAGCGCCTGAACGCGTTGCGGTCTCATGGCCCTGGGTCCCGCGTGCGGGACCCAGGGTTTTTTGTTGATGGTCGCTGGCGCGGGAGAGCGGACTCGTGCCGCGGCATGCGGAAGGACGGCCATCCGGCCCACCTCGCGGCCGGGCAGGCGCAGGCCGCCATCCCCTACGAGCAAAAAAAACTGCGCGCTGCGCGCAACGAGATGCGGGGGAGATGCATTCTCCCCCGCATGTCGCAGCACGCAGCGCGCAGCACGAAGGCGTACGCGCGGCGGAATCCGCGCTCAACGCACGGACATCTGATCCACCACGCTCTTCACGCCTTTGGTCTGGCCGGCCTTGGCGATGACCGCATGGCGATCATAATCGGACGGCACGGTGCCCGTCAGGGTCACGATTCCGTCCCTGGTGGTGATGGCCACATCCGAGGATTTCGCCGCCACCGCCTTGTCGCCATCCAGGTCCGCGCGCACGGCGGCGCTGGTCTTGCGATCACTCTCCAGTGAACGGTCCTCGTTGGCGTGCGCCTTTTCCATGCGCGACTTGCTGTCGCCTTCGACGCTGGCGACCTTGCCGTTGACGTCCTTGTCGACGGCGAGCTTGTCGGCACGCGCCTGGTTCTTGGTCTCGGTCAGCTGGCGGTCGCAATCAGCCAGGTCCTTGGCCTCCTGGGCGTCGACATCGTTCTTCTTCTTCGCCGCGGTGTCGTCGGCGGAGCGGATGTCCTGGTCGATGCTGACGAATTCGGCGGTCTCCTTGCGCTCGACCTCGGCGGTCTGGCTGGCGGCGTCCGCCAGCAGCTTGGGCGCCTCTTCGGCGGTGTTGTCCTTCTGCTTCTTGGCGAGGGCGGTGGCGATCTCCTGCTTCTGCGCATCGTATTTGACCTTGGCCGCTTCGCGCTTGGCGGCGAGCGGAGCGACGGCCTGGTCGTGGTCGAGCGCGATCTTGGCACGATCGGCCTTGGCCTTGTCGGTGATCTGACCGCGGTGGAAGGTGATGGCCGTCGCCTTCTCCTCGGCGCGCTTGTCGACGGCCGCCCGGCGCGCCGTCGCGTCCGCCTGGATCTCGTCGATCTGGCGGTGGGTCTGCGGGGAGTTGTCGGGATAGTCGCTGCGCGCGGTTTGCTGGTCGCAACCCGCGGTCGCGAGGATGAGGCCGGTGGCGAGGACGGGCACCAGGAAGGCGAGAGTGGGACGCATGGCGTTGTTCCTTTGGGTGTTGGTGAGGGGCGACCGCTGAGAGCGGCAAGCGTGCCATTGATCCACCACCTGCTGGAAGAAACCGTGGCATCCACCGCAGATTCGCGGTCGGCAAGCGCTCCGGGCCCAGGCTTGGGCGGCAGCATCGTGCAGCGTGCAACCGCCCGCGGCAAATCCGCCTGCAGCATGACGGGGTCGGCGCGACGACGCCCGCGAGGGCCGCGCTCCGCGCTGCGATCCGCACCGTCCATGCACGTTGGTGATGATGATTTGCACTCCAGTGGCCCCGCCCGCCGCCAATCCACTCCGCGCTGGCGCCGATTGGCATCCTAACCCGCTGGCACGCCGCTCTCGCATCCCGCAGATGCGCGGCACCGTCAGGACACCGCCTTGGCATGGCCCGAGCTTCACCTCCGGCATCACCCGCACGGAGAACCGCCATGACCACACCGACCGGCAAGTTGGCAAAGTCCGCTCAAGCGCCCCTCAAGAAGGGGGCGGCCAGATCCACCACGGGTCCAGATCCCCAGAAGACGCCGCGCGCACGCCCGAACGGCGCGCAGACCTCCCTGGGCGGCGCCGAGGATGATCGCGCGCTGCAGCCGTCCAACGTGGAGACTCGCCACCCGGACGACGTCAGTGATCGTGCGCGCGACCAGCGCTTGGCCAACGAACTCGCGGGCAACGCGTCCGGCAGCGTCGCCGACCGCCACCGCCACGGCCTCACCGCGACCGAGAACGAGGAGGACGACCTGCCGCAGGATCTCGACGACGCTGGTGAGGGCTTGTCCGAGCCGACCGCCCCCGGAGCGGAGGACGCTGATCTCTCCGGTGCCGTCACGCAGGAACGGGTGGAGCGACTCGATCCCGACTACCGTGACGGACGGCGCCGCAGCGCCGGCGGTCGGGCAGCCAAGGACGGGTGATCCGCGCAACCATGCTGCCATCCCACCCAGGAGGTCTCGATGATCGATAAACGCGCCACACTCACGATCGTGGTGATCCTGGCCATCGGCGCGGTGCTGATTGCCATCGCCTACAGCCGTGGGACCCGCTCGGCGGAAGACGGCCTGGGTCACACCATCAGCCTGCCGGTAGCACCAGACCCACCTCGCAACTAAAGGGTTCGTCGAAACTTCGATCACCCCAACGCCCAACCCGACACCACCCGCCCCTTTGCTGCGACGACGATCCGACGATGCTGGGCCCATGCGCTTCACCAAGATGCATGGTTGCGGCAACGACTACATCTACATCGACGCGTGGGGAGAGCAGCTGCCTGCCGACCTGCCGGCGCTGGCGCGGGCAGTCAGCGATCGCCACACCGGGATCGGCGGCGACGGCCTGATCATCATCGGGCCGGATCCGGTGGTCGATGCGCGCATGCGCATGCTCAATGCCGACGGCAGCGAGTCGGAGATGTGCGGCAACGGCATCCGCTGCGCGGCCAAACTCGCCTGGGACAACCGGCGCGTGCGCCGCCCGCACATGACCTTCTCCACGGGCGCCGGGCATCTCGATGTCGACCTGCACCTGGAAGGCGAGCGCTGCACCGGCGCCACCGTGGCCATGGGACGCCCGCGCCTGGTCCCGGACGAGGTGCCCGTCGAGCACGCCGGGCCCGGCCCGCGCTTGGCCCTGACCATCGTCCTCGACGGCGAGCACCTGCATTTCCTGGCGGTGGGCATGGGCAATCCCCATGCCGTCTGCTTCGTCCCCGATCCGGACGTCTTCCCGGTGGCCAGCGTCGGCCCCAAGGTCGAGCGCCACCCGCGCTTCCCGCGTCGGACCAACGTCGAATTCGTCGCCCGCCTGCCCGATGAGCACGGTCTGCCGGTCCTGCGTCAACGCACCTGGGAACGCGGTTCGGGCGAGACCCAGGCCTGCGGCACCGGCGCCTGCGCCGTCCTAGTGGCCGCGGTCCTGGAAGGTGTCATCCCCGGGCGCGAGGCGGTGGTGCGCCTCAACGGCGGCGACCTGCGCATCGCTTGGCCGGGTCCCGATCGCCAGGTGGTCATGAGCGGGCCCGCGGTGACCGTCTTCGCCGGGGACTGGCCCGTCCCAGGCTGACGCCCGCGCCTTGCGGGACGCTGGGTCCAGATGGTACACATCCCGTGCCGCTCATGCCACCCGCCCTCCCCTACGCCCTGGTCTTCCCGGCCTACCCGTTCAAGCCGTCATGGAACCGCTTCTGGACCTCGCTCCTGCTCGAGGCCACCACCGGAGCGCACTTCCCCGGCCGCTCGATCACCCCGTATTTCGGGCTGAACGGACACGCCGACGAGCCCGACCACCAGCGCCTGCTGGAAGACCTGCGCCAACGCCGCCTGGGCGGCATCATCTTCGCCTCCAATCCCTTCCCGATCGCCGACACGCCGATCGTGCGCGGCCCCGGCCCGGTGCGCGTCGGCATGATGCGTCACGCCGGCCACCCGACCTGCCTGGAGGTCCACCTCTCCGACGAGGAATGGAGCCGCCGCGCGCTCGAGGACCTCGCCAAGCGCGGCCGCCGCCGCGTCGCCGTGCTGACGCCCGCCAACCATTACGGCAACGCCCGCCTGCCCGCCGAGATCACCCGCCGCCGCCTCGAGCTGGTGCC
>JACDGQ010000096.1 GCA_013821615.1 Planctomycetota bacterium | reverse complement strand
CACCTCGGCCGCGGCCGGCGGTTCGGTCGCGCGCAGGCGTTCGACCTCGGCGTCGGCGGGGACGTCGGCGCGGGCGGGGGGTGCCGCTGCCGACCAGCAGCCGGCCAGGACCAAGACCAGGGTGCAGAGCGTGAGGAAGAGGGGGAGGGTTCGGCGAGGGCTCATAGGGGGTGCTCCGGGAGGTGGCGGTCAACGAAGACGGTCTTCAGCACCGATAAATCGGCGGTGGGAGGTGCTGATGCCGGCGTCCCGCGCAGCGGGTGGAAATCTGCAGCGGTGAAGGCTCGGTGCCGCGCGGGGTCGCGGTGGCAGTTGGCAAAGAGGGCGAGGAGCGCCGCGGTGTGGTTCCAGCGCTCCTCCAGGCGAGCGGCGGCCATCGCCGCCAACTCCCGGATTGTCAGGGGGCCGGGATCGCAGCCGAGGATGCCGGCGAACTGCCAGATGCAGCGCCAGGCGGCAGCGCCGCCGTGAGCAGCGTCTGTGGATCCAGCGCCTCCAGGCGCTCCCGCGCCAGGCGCAGAGCCGCGGCCTCCAGGTCGTTCAGCTTGCCGAGCGCGGTCCGCAGCACTCCCCGCTTCGGGTTCGGGAAAAAATCGACGATGGTCTCCAACAGCGCGCTCGTCGCCCTGGCGATGGTGTCCCCCACCAGAGCACGGCCGAAGTCCACATCGCTGAGCTGGCGCTGCTTGGCCTCGTCTTCGACGACCGCATAGAGCACGTCGGCGAGCAGCACCGGATCAGTGGCGAGCCGTTCCAAGAGGTCGCCGCCGGCGACCGCCAGCAGATCGACGTCGCACAGGGCGCGCACGCGCTTCACGGTCGCCACGGTAATGGTGACGGTCCACGTGCGGCCGAGGGTATCGGTAAAGCTGCGCATGATCAGGACTCCGCCGGAACGAGGATGCCGCCCGCCTGGGTGCGAACCCAGCTCGGTGGCGAGGTGGAATAGGTGGGTACGAGTTTGATTTTGGCCGAGAGCGCGTCCTCGAGCTTCTCCTCGCGTGTGAAGGAGAGGACGCTCGCATCGCACTGCAGTCCTTCATTGCCCGCCACGGCGAGTGGCCCATCCAGGGCGAGGATGCCGATCAGCGCGTTCGAGAAGTAGGCGTTCTTGACCGCCGTGAACCCAGCATCGGCGCTGTCATAGAGCAGTTCCCCTTCGATGCTGGCCTCCTTGAGTGTCGCGATCTTCAGCCGCCAGCCATTTGCGGCGCGGGTGGTCACGTCGGCTTCGCCCGCTTCCAAGGTGAGGGTGAGATCCTTGAGGGTAGAAAGTGGTAGCCAGTCGCCGCTGCTGGCAACGCCACCGACCTTGAAGTAGCAGACTGCGTTCAGGCCGAGTTTTTGCATGGCAGGTGTCCCGGGTCCAGAGGTGCGATGAGGGTGTCGAAAGCAAACCGCAGCAGCTTTTGTGGGTGGTGTCTACGCACGTAGAGCAGGCAGCCGATGAGCACACGCGGATCTTCCCGCGCATTGCCGAGCGCCAGGTTGCAGTGCCGATGGACGATGCCGCGGACACGCCGGCTGGCGTGGTCGTGGTCGATGGTCTGGTGCCATGTGCCCAGGGGCAGCCCGCAGATGGCGCAGGCATGATTCTGCTCCGTGAGCATGCGCTCGAAGTCGTGGGTCGTGATGCCGTACCGACGGCATGCGCGCGCGCGGATTTTGCGGCGGTAGCGGGGTTCATTGCCCGCAATCCAGGCCTGGTTTTGCGCGGCACGGCAGGCGGTACAGATACGGCGCGGATGGCCGGTGATGGCGGAGACGGCAAACGTGGACAGAGGCTTGGCGGTATGGCAGCACAAGCACCGCTGTTCTCCGCGCGCACGAATCTGGGCCAGATCCGCCTGAGTGAACCGTGGCCGAGCGACCACGATTCGGCCCTTGGTGCGTTCGTACCGCGCATGCGCCCAAGCCCCGCGACAGGTCTTGCACTGTCCTGCATGTCCATCCCGACGCCCATGGCGGCGATGGAACGCACCCAGCGGCAATGTCTGCCGACACCCAGAGCAGGTCTTGACCGGCGGCAGGCTGATCGGATCGCTGGACATCATCGCAGGGAATCCTTCCAGAGCGGCGGCATGCGGGCGAGTTCAGCGGCGAAGGCGGGTGCCATGAATGGGCGGGCCCGGTACCGCACGGCGCGTTCTGTCCCGTGCACTGCCCGCCAGGCGGTGCCACCATGCTCCAGCAGACGTGGGGCCTCGCCGCCCCGCTGGTTCAGCCGCACCGCGCCGATGACGACCGAGCGACGCTCGGGATCGAAGGCGAAGAGGATGCCGGTGCGCAGCAGACCGACATGGGAGAACGGCGGCTGCCCGGGCTGGCTGGTGCCGCGGCGAGGCCGGATGGAGGTGCGCGCGCGCTGCCTGACGAAGGCGCCGAAACGCGAGAGCACCTGCCGTTCGGCCGCTGTCGTGGCCTGCATGACGCCGGCCCGGTCGAAGAAGAGCCGCTTGGCCTGATCGAGACGCAGCGCGAGCATGGGTCACACCGTCTCCCAACTGCGGTAGGTGAGGGTGAGCAGCGAGGTGAACTGCCGGAGCTCGTGCAGATGCTCGGTCGCAACCAGCGGCGCATGCTCTGCCTGGACCCAGACCGCGTCCGGAGCCTCCGCCAAGCGGCGCGCGCTGAGCGTGCGGGTGAGATCCTCCACCAGGTCGAGCAGGCTGTCGACCGCGGACGGGTCATCGCTGCCCAGCCGCTGCTGCACCGCCAACTCCAGGCGGTGGTCGATCTGCATGCGTCCGCGACCGGCCATGGTGGTGGTCCGTCCGTTGATGAGGACGGTGACATGGAGCGCCTCCACCTCGCCCAGCTCGGTCAGCGGCAGGTAGGCGCGCTGGAGCACCACGCTGCTCGGGAAGCCGAGATCCCTGAGTTCGCCAACCAGCGCCGCAGCGACGTCCCGGCTACGCATGGTCGTCTCCCCAGCGTTCCAGGTAGGCGACCACCCGTTCCATGGCGTGGGCATTGCGTTCCAGGGCGTGCATGAGCGTATTGCGGACCCAGGTCTGCTGGCGTTCGATGGCTTCCGCCATGCGCTGTTCGCGCTGCGCATCGCGCCAGAGCACGTAGGCGACCACCGCCCCCGCCAGACCCCACTGCGCCCAGAGGCCGGGCTCCGCAGGTTCGCTCGGCAGCGCCGCCACCAGGAGAGTCGCCATGCCGATCTTGAGCGCTGCGTCGATCATGGGATAGGCTCGGTGGAGAGGTGCTTGGTGTGGATGCGGTAGGCGAGGCGCGTGGCATCAACCCAGCGCCAATGCGGCTCCCGCCCCGGTGCGAGCACCTCGGCGGTGTGCCTTATCACGGCACTCTGTCCGGGGCCCTGCCCGAGGCCCAGGAGGTCTTCGGAGATGCGGTCGCCGCGCAGGGGGAGACCGAAGGGGCCCAGGGCGTCCGCGGCGATGAGGTAGTCCCGGGCTTCGATCCGTTCGATGAGGCCCATCCCGAGGTCGACCCGGAAGATGGTCCCCCCCACCGTGGCGGGGACGAGCAGGTCCAAGGCGCCTCGGCGGTAGTGGACGGCATGTGTGCAGAAGCGCTGGCGCTGCCTCTCCAGCCACGCCGCTCCCATGCCCAGGAGATCAGCCATCCGCGCGCACTCACCGCGGATGGTTGAGGAGGACGCGGATGACCGTATCGGTTACCGCCAGCGGCCGCGCCACCACGCCACAGTAGGCGACCCCGGTGACCGTGCCGTCCAGGGTGGCGAGGCCCGCCACCGGATCCCAGAACACCTGATCACCGATCCCCGCCGTAGGCCCCGCCGTGATGGGGAAGTCATAGACCCCTTCCACCTGCAGCGCCCCCGGGTCCGCCGCGACCAATGGCCTGGTGGTGACACCGACCAGGTGCCCCTGCACGACCACCGACCCCGCCGGCAGGTTGGTCGTTGAAACGAAATCGATGGCATCGCCATCCTGAATATAGATCACCGTCATACCTGCTCCCTGAAAAGTGGTTTGAAAGAAAATCCCCGCCCTCCGTTGACGCCGCCGCCAGCGCCTAGCCCCATACGCCCCACTCCTGCGCGCGTCTGCGCGCAGCACCCGCCCCCGCCGGCGAGGCGGTTAGGTGGCGGTGCTGCGGATGGCGGCGCGGGGTTCTTGGAGGGCGACGCCGAAGTCGTGGTAGCCGCGCATTTGGACGCCGAGGACATTGAAGTCGGCCTGGGCGGTTTCGATGATGGGGGATTCCTGGCCGTTGAGGAAAATCACCTCGATGACGGGAAGGTCACCGGGGTCTGCGAGCAGGTACCAGGCCTTGGTCGAGTTGCCGGCGTACTGCGGGTTGGACAGGTAGCGGCTGACCTCGGTGCGGAACTTCCCCTGGTGGGGATTGGCCACGGGATACTTGGTCGAGGCGGTGGTATCACGCAGCTCCAGCGAACGGTTGAGCTGGGTACCCATGGCGCTGAGCGCCGGCGGTACCAGCACGATCGACGGCATGATGCCGAGCGGCTTGCCATCGGGGTCGACCTGCTCCAGGAAGGCGGTTTCGGCCTTGGTGAGGCCGTCGATGGAGAGCGCGGTGTCGGGGCCGGTCAGGAGGTTCCGGTTGGCGGCGGTGAAGAACGCCGCGTTATCGAGGAAGGTGCTCCAGAAGACGTCGTTGATCTTGAGGCCAGCCCCGCGGCCGAGCTTGCGCGGGACGGTGGTGATCGCGCCGAGGTCGTCGTTGACCAGGTCGCGGCGGTCGATGGAGAGCATGAGGCCGTAAGTATCGGCCTGGTTCTGGTAGCGCAGTTCGCCGAGCGTGCCGTGCTTGATCTCGCCGCCCGGGGCCACGCGGTCGTATTGGTCCTTGCCGATCAGGCGGAAGCGCGTGACGGTCTTGAAGTCGGTCACGGGCCCGGTGGCCGCGATGTTGCGCCAGGTCTGCTCGACGGCGTTGAAGCCCTCGAGGAGGAACTTGTTGGCCAGGTTCGAGAGGATGCCGCCGATATCGATGGTCGAGATCCCGCCTTCGGCTCGCACCTGACCCGGGTGATCGCTCGGGAAGGCAGCACGCAGCACGGCGCGCGGATCGCGGAAGGTGCGTCCGGTGTAGCCATTGGCCCACGCCGCCTCAAGGAACAGTTCCTGCATGCCGATGCCGCCGCGGAAGCGGCGCGAGGCCTGGTCGAGCGCCACCTCGCCGACGTGCGTCTCGATCTCCGGCATCTTCGCACTCAGCAGGCACGCCGCTTCGAGGACCTCGCCGGTCAGGCTGGTGTCACGGATGTGGACGGCGGGGGCCTGCGGGCGGGCGGCGCGCAGGACTTCGTGCTCGGTGCGGGTGGTATCCCAGCCGTCGCGGATGGCGCGGGCCTCGAGGTCGCCGTGCGTGCCGGCGCACAGGCGCCGGACGGCGGTGATGCGTTCGGTCTCCGCGGCTGCGGTGGCGCGCATCTGCGCAACCGCCTCGCCGGCGGGGGCGGGGGGGACAGCGGCAGGCTGGAGGACGGGGGCTGAATGCGTGGGCGTGGTGGTGGGGGTGGGGGTGGCTGCGGCGACCATGGTCGCGGGTGCGGTGGTCTTCTCGTGTTCGGCAGCGTGCTCGTCCGCTTCGGCGGTGGTGGTCGAGGTCGTGGAAGGAGCGGCGGTGGTCACAGGGGCATCTCCGGGATCAGAAAGAGGGGGATTAGTGGTGGCGGAGGTCGAGGCGCCAACAGCGGCCGGGATGGCGGCGACGATGGCGCTGGTCATCCCATCGGCCCCGAGATCGACGAAGCTGATCTCGCCGAGGGTGGCGCGGCGCACGACGTTGAGCGGTCCGGGCCAGGTCTGCCCGTTCACCTGGACGGTCTGGCCATCGCGGATGAACTCGTGCGCGTCGACGCTGGAGCCGATGGAGGCCTGCCACGGGAAGCCGTTGCGGCTGGAGGCGACGACTTCGCGTGCGGCGGGGGTGTCGCGCGAGACGATGCCGGAGGCGATGAGCTTGCCCCCCTCGATGCGGATGGCGTCGGTGTGGCCGACCCCGAGCGTCGCGTCATGGCCGAGACGAATGGGGCGGTGCTGGCTGGGGATGGCGAGGCCCTCCAGGTCGACCACCACGGGATTGCGCCAGCCGGCGATACGCATGGGGCCGCCGGTGTAGGCGATCATGGCGAAGCGTGGGAGGGCAGGACGGTCGGCGCCGGCCTCCATGGCGGTGAGCCACTCGGGCGCGCAGGCGAAGGCCACCGCGGTCGGGACGGCGGCCGTGCGGGGGGCGGCTACCGGCTGCTCGATCTTAGGCGGCGGATGCATCGGCGTCCTCCTCAGTGGCGGTGGGAATGGAGTCGTCGGCGGGAACGGCCGGGCCGGGAGCGGGTTGGATGATCGGTCCGGGCGTGACGGCCAGCTGGAGGTTGAGTTCGCGCATGAGCGAGAGTTCGCGCGCGCGCTGGCGCAGCTGGTTCTCCCAATCCTGACCTTTGCGGGCGTACTCGTCCGCGAGGGTCGTTGTGAAGCTGTCGAGGCGCTGGGCCTGGGCGGCGGCCTCCTTGGCGGGATCCACATGCTCGCTGCCATCCCAGAACCACTGATGCGACCAGTCGGTGGCAGCCGAGCGCAGGGCCTCGGGCAGGAAGCCGTCGATGAGCAGGGCCTCGCTCACCCAGGCGGCAAAGATGCGATCGAGCGCGCGCATGGCGAAGCGTGACTGATCGACGCGTATGGCCTTGAAGTAGACCTGGTGGTCGAGCCGGCCGGAGGCGTAGTTGTAGCCCGAGGAATTCCCCGCTGCGACATTGAAAGGCATGTTCAGGCAGCGGGCGATCTCGTTGAGAATCTCGTGCTTGAACTCGGCGTAGGTGGTCGCGGGTTGCTCCGCGCGCATCTGCTCCATGCGCCAGCCGCCGGGCATAGTGAGCAGTGCGCGCTTCTCCAGGGCGATGGCATCCATCGGCTCGACCGCATCCGCCTCCCCGCCGGCGGGCGCGTCCGTGTAGAGGATGCCGGCGAAGTCGGCGGCGGTCTCGGCGGCGCCGAGCACCGCGAGGGTGAAACGGCGCAGCTGGGCGAAGAGGGGAATCGCCGGGGTGATTTCGGGAATACCCCGGTGCTGGCCAGGGCGGTCGGGCCGGAAGAGGTGGATCATCGCCGCCGCCGGCACCCGATCGTAGTCCAGGGGGAAG
Source organism: Planctomycetota bacterium (assembly GCA_013821615.1). Classification (GTDB taxonomy): domain Bacteria; phylum Planctomycetota; class UBA11346; order UBA11346; family UBA11346; genus BOG-1363. Next base: position 1,747 of record JACDGQ010000096.1, on the reverse strand, counting down.
GCCCCCAGCGCCCCACCAGGGTGGAATCGCAGGACGTGGTACTCGACCGGGTTGCCGGCGGCGTCGAAACGGATGCCGTCGATGGCTCGGGGGTCCTGCCAGGGCAGGTCGGGGGTGTGGATCTGCTCGGCTTCGATGAGACGCAGGTCAAGCATCACCGGTGTCGCCAGGGCCGGGTTGAAGGTCAGCAGGGCGAAGGCCTCACCGTCCTCGGCCTGCGCCACGCGCATGGAGCGCAGCTTCTCCGGGAGATCCACAGCGGTTGTCCAAGCCGCGAAGGCGCGCTCGATCTGCCGCGCAGCATCACCGCGAATGCCTAACAGCTGCAGGCGAGGGCCGGTGCCGATGCAGTCGTTGGCCAGGGTCTGGACGATGCCACGGGCGTAGGAATTGTTGGCGACCTCGTAGCGGGCGCGGTTGCGCAGCTGCCTCCGCACCGCGGTCGAGGCAGCCAGGTCGGCCGAAAGCCCGTCCGCGAGTGCCCAATGCCGGCGGTTCTCCGGAGTGGTGAGCGCAGCGTCGTAGCGGGCCCGGATGGGTACGCGGCGACCCCCAGGGGCGGTGGCATTCCGTCGGCCGATAGCCCGCAGGCCCTCGATGACCCGGCCGAGGAGGCTCATACCGCCCCCGGGGGCAGCAGCTTGGTAATGCGAAGGCCCTTCCGCTGCGAGCGCATCGCCACCTTGGCGGCCAAGTAGCGGTCGGCGGCGATCTGGTCGGGCAGGGGATGCTGCTCGACCGCGGCGCCGGCGTCGCCCTGGACACGCCGGGGGCCGGCGGCGTTCTCGGCGATGGTCTGTTGAGTTGGGATGGGAACGGGCATGGGACCGGTGGAGGCAGTGCAGCGGAGGCTTCAATGCCTGCCGCCGACTGCGTCACACCGGTCTATTTACCCGAGAGGTGGTGGATTTGTCGATCGCCTCGATCTCTCGGGAAGCTCGATCGTGACAAGTCCGGGAGTGTTGGGATCCTTGGAGGGCGAGTCCACGGGATCTTCAATAAGCGGTTCGAGTCCATGCTTCAGAATCAAATCGTCTTCTCTGACTTTGCGGAAAGCCATGGTGAACAGGTAGAAAACGGGAAGGATAAAGAGTATCAGGATTGGATCGGCGAGATGTCGGTACCAGGGGGCCGCATCCCAAGCTGCGGCTGCAACCCGAAGCATGCCCTGAGAAAAACAGGCATCGATGATGCACGCGATAACGAGCGTAGCGACAGCGACTCGAAGGCGCTGGAGATCTCGAACCTCCTGCTTTCGATCCTGAACTCGGCTCATCAACATCGAATTGTTAAGGATGACTGCGCGATTGCGAACCTTGCTGACCTCACAGTACTCCTTGCCCATTTTCTCATCCATGTCGACAAGCCAGAGAGCCGCTGGCATGTTCGTTATCAACCCGATGAACTGCCAGGCTACAGCCAGAGACGGTATAAAAACCGCGAAGAGCATGCTGGTGATGATCGCACTCACACTGATGAGACCGGCTGCTGATGGCAGCGATTCACCAGCAAGCAGAGTTAGGACGCTCGAGTGGGATGAGCAAGCGAGGAGCACGTCGAGGACGACAATTCCGGCCACGGAGAGCAAGGCGAGCGAGGCGGGAAGGGGTTGCTGGGGAAGGTGTCCTCCTCACCAGATTGCATCACACTCCATTCCTGAAGTCTGATAGAGAAACTCCCCTGCTCCCACCGGCGGCGTAGCCGCCAGAGGGAGTGGCCATGAGCCACGTTCAGAACACCCCGATCA
>JACDGQ010000001.1 GCA_013821615.1 Planctomycetota bacterium | reverse complement strand
GGTGCCGAACGCCGCCGGCGCGCTGCGCGCGGGCGCCTTCGCGCACGGCGTCATCCGCACGCGCGTCGAGAGCGTGCTGCTGGCGCCCGCCGACGCCATCATCGCCTTCGCGGGCGTGACGAAAGTCTTCACCGTCGAGGGCGGCCTCGCACGCGAGCTGCCGGTCGAGATCGGCGCCCGTGTCGGCGACGAGGTCGAGGTGCGCAGCGGCCTCGCCGGCGGCGAGCAGCTGGTGGTGTCCGGCACCAGCAGGCTGGCCAGCGGCGTCGCGGTGACGGTCAAGGTCGCGGCCCCGGCGCAGCCGCTCGCCCCGGTCGCTGCCGCCGGCGCAGGGGATCCCAAGTCGTGAACCTGCCGGAGCTGTGCATCCGCCGGCCGGTGTTCGCCTGCATGCTGCTGCTCTTCCCGGTGGTCGCCGGCCTGATCGCGTTCGCGCGCATCGGCGTCGACCTGATGCCCAACGTCGACCTGCCGGTGGTGATCGTCACCACCACCCGCCCGGGCACCTCGGTCGAGGAGATGGAGACCGGTGTCACCAAGGTCATCGAGGACGCGGTCAACACCATCAGCGGCATCGACGAGCTGCGCAGCACCAGCAAGGAGGGCATCTCGTCGGTGACGATCGTCTTCCTGCTCGAGAAGAACCGCGACATCGCCCAGCAGGAGGTCCAGGGCAAGATCAACACCGTGCTGGCGGCGCTGCCCACCGGCACCCAGGCGCCGATCATCGACAAGTTCGACTTCGACGCCGCGCCGGTGCTGACCGTCGCCGTCGACGGCCAGCGCAGCCTGCGCGAGGTCACCGAGATCGCGCGCCGCCAGGTCCAGGACGTGCTCAGCAGCGTCGACGGCGTCGGTGCGGTGTCACTGGTCGGTGGCCAGCGCCGCGCGGTGACCATCACCGCCGACGCGGCGCGGCTCGAGGCCTACGGCCTGTCCATCGACCAGGTCCGCCAGGGGCTGCAGGGCCAGAACGTCGAGTCGCCCGGTGGGCGCGTCGACCAGGCGGGACGCGAGCCGATCCTGCGCACCATGGGGCGCATCACCGATCCCGCGCGCTTCGCCGACGTCATCGTCGCGCAGAAGGCCGGCCAGCCGGTGCGCATCGCCGATATCGCCACCGTCGCCGACGGCATCGAGGAGCCCCGCTCGGTGGGCCGGCTGGACGGGCAGAACGCGGTGCTGCTGGTCGTCCAGAAGCAGAGCGGCACGAACACCATCGACGTCATCGCGCGGGTGAAGGCCAGGCTCGCCGGAATCGCCGAGGGCTTCCGCAAAGACGGGCGCACCGACCTGCGCTTCACCCTGATCCGCGACCAGTCGGTGTTCATCAGCGGCTCGCTGCACGAGATCGAGAAGCACCTCTTCCTGGGCGCGCTGCTGGTCGCGGGTTCGATCCTGCTCTTCCTGCGCGACTGGCGGACCATGATCATCGCCTCGCTGTCCATCCCGATCTCGCTGATCGCCAGTTTCATGGTCATGGGCTGGCTGGGCTTCACGCTCAACAACATCACCATGCTCGCCCTGGTCATGGCGGTGGGCGTGGTCATCGACGACGCGGTGGTGGTGAACGAGAACATCTTCCGCTGGATGGAGGAGAAGGGCGTCAGCGCCTGGGACGCGGCGCTCGGCGCGACCCGCGAGATCGCCCTGGCGGTGGTGGCGACCACCTTGTCGCTGGTGGTGATCTTCCTGCCGGTGGCCTTCATGAGCGGGCGCGTGGGGCGCTTCTTCCACTCCTTCGGCATCACCATGGCGGTCGCGATCCTGGTCTCGATGCTGGTCAGCTTCGTGCTCACGCCGATGCTGGCGTCGCGCTTCCTCAAGCTGAAGCCGGCGCCGCCGGGCGGGCGCGCCGACCACCACAGCGGCGGGCTCTACGGGCGCTGGATCGAGCGGCCCTACCTGGCCGCGCTGCGTTGGGCGCTGCGCCGGCGCGCGCTGGTGATGACCATGGCCCTGGCGGTGGCGCTGCTGCTGTTCCCGCTGCCGTTCGGCAGGTGGCTGGCGTTCGGCGACGCGGCCACGCAGCAGCGCCTCGCCTGGCTCGATTTCCCCGGTCTGGCGGCGATCGCCGGCGTCGACTTCGTGCCCACCGAGGACCAGAGCGAATTCGAGATCGCCATCACCACCCCACCCGGCTGGACGCTGGAGCGCAGCGACGCCACCTTCCGCGCGCTCGAGGCGCGCCTGCGCGCCCAGCCCGAGGTCGTCGACCTGCTCACCACCATCGGCGACACTTCGGGGCGCATCACCAAGGCCGCCGGCGAGGTCACCAAGGGCACCATCTACGTGCGCCTGGTCGACCTGCTGCAGCGGCAGCCAGGGGCGGATGGGCGGCGCTTCACCCAGGCCGACCTGATGACGCGCGCGCGCGCCATCGTCGCCGCTTGGCCCGACCTGCGCACCAGCATCCAGCCCGCATCCGGCGGCAGCGGTGGCGTCAACGCCGACGTCGAGTTCGCGCTGGTCGGCCCCGACCTGGAGCGCCTGGGCGCCTACGCCGACGCGATCGTCGCGAAGCTGCGCCTGCGTGGCGACCTCAGCGACGTCGACACCACCCTGGCCCTGCGCAAGCCTGAGATCCGCGTGGTCATCGACCGCGAGCGCGCCAGCGACCAGGGCGTGTCGGTGCAGGCCGCCGCGCGCGCGCTCGGCACCCTGGTCGGCGGCGAAGTGGTCTCGGACTTCAAGGACGCACGCCTGGGCGAGCTCTACGACGTGTGGCTGCGCGCGCGCGGGCCGGACCGCGACGGCGTGCCTGCGCTCGAGGCGCTCACCGTGCCCTCCACCAGGGGCCCGCCGGTGCGCCTGGCCAGCATCGCCACCCTGACCGAGGCGCGCGGCCCGGCGCAGATCGACCGCTACAACCGCGTGCGCAAGATCAGCATCGTCGCCAACCTCAACGGCATCCCGACCAGCGAGGCCGCCGCGGCCTTCGTCGCGGCCGGGGCCGCGGTCGGCATGCCCGCCGACTACCGCCTGGTCGCCGGCGGCCGCGCCAAGGTCCAGGTCGAGGCCAACCAGGGCTTCCTGCTCGCCTTTGGCCTGTCGCTGGTGTTCATGTACATGGTGCTGGCCGCGCAGTTCGAGAGCTTCGTGATGCCGATCGCGATCCTGCTCGCGGTGCCGGTCACCATCCCCTTCGCGCTGATCTCGCTGATCCTGCTCGGCCAGCCGCTGACCATCTACTCGATCCTCGGCATCTTCCTGCTCTTCGGCATCGTCAAGAAGAACGGCATCCTGCAGGTCGATTACGCCAACGTGCTGCGCGCGCGGTTGCGCGGCGAGCCCGGACTGCTGCCCGCCGCCTATGCCGATCCGACCGGCGCTGGCCGCTGGTGGGCCTGGGTCGGCCGCCACGATCCCGCCTGGCGCAGCCGGCTGTGGGCGGTGATCGAGGCCAACCGCGTGCGCCTGCGCCCGATCCTGATGACCACCCTGATGCTGATCGCCAGCATGGTGCCGATCGCCCTCGGCGAAGGCCCCGGATCGGGCCGCCGCGCCGCCATGGCGCGCGTCATCGTCGGCGGCCAGGCGCTCAGCCTGCTGCTGTCGCTGCTGGTCACCCCGGTGGCGTATACACTGTTCGACGATCTCTCGGCATGGTGGCGGAGGACCTTTGGCGGCGGAGGCGGTGCCGCCGGCGCCCTCACCGACCAGGTGCCGCGCGCGCCGACCTTGGACACCGCGGAACGTTCAAACGCGCCGCTCGACCCGGCTTCCACCGCCGCGACGCCCACCCCGGCGCTGGCCGCCAAGGAATAACCATTGACCAAGCCCCGCTAACTTCATAAAAACCCAACCCTCGCATCGGACCGTAGCTCAGCCTGGATTAGAGCGCTACCTTGGGGTGGTAGAGGTCGCAAGTTCGAATCTTGTCGGTCCGACCAAAATGGAATACTTGCCCTTCGACAGCAATGTCGAAGGGCTTTCTCTTTTCTAGCACAAGCTTTACGTCGCTAACATTGCGGTTCAAAGCTATCGCAGCCAAAAGCTCACGCCTTTGCTCCATGTTTGAACGCCGCCACAGATTCGCGGCGTTCTGCATGAAGTCGAAGAGCCCCAGGGCCAGTTCCCCGCGCTTGGGATCGAAGGTCGGCCGCTCCTCAAGTTGCCTGGAAATATCGGCTAATTCCACACGAAGCTCGCCCTGCTTGACCGAGAACGGAGCCTGCTCGATCACCCCTTCGAGGTAGGCGTTGAGCAGTCGATCCAGTCTCCCCTTCAACTCGCTTTGGCGTTTCAACAAAACGCGGCGGCGATCCTCCTCAGCCTTGGCCACGTCGGCAAAGGCGGCCTTGAGGGTGCTGCGAATCAACTGGGCGTGTCCTTCGTCGTGGATGCGCAGGGTCTCCAACTCGGCGACAACGGCAGCTTCCAGGTCGGCGGCTTTCCAGCGCACCTTCGGGTGCTCCGCCGGCGGGGCGTTGTTGGCGCACCGGTAGTAGACGTGGCGCGCCTCGGTGCCGTCGTTGTGCCGGCGGACGATCCGCTCGCCGGTCATCATCGCCCCGCAATGGGCGCACCGGAAGACGCCGCCTTGGTAGGGCAGGTCTGGGGTGGATGAACGGCGGTTGCGTCCCTTCAGCACCACCTGGCAGGCATCGAACGTCGTCCGTGAGACCAGCGGTTGGAACTTGGCGACGTGTGAGACCCCCCGGTGGACGATCTCGCCGATGTACCCCCGGTTGTGGAGGATGTAGGCCAAGGCGGTGCGGTTGAACCGAGGGTAGGTCGTCCGGAACTCATGGCCCTCGGCGAGCAAGCGGTCACCCAGGGCATCCAGGGTGTACTGGCCGGTCGAGAACCAGTCGAAGATCTGCACCACGGTCTTGGCCTTCTCGGGATGAGGCACCACCGGGCAGGACCTGTCGGGAACATTCTTGTAGCCGTAGCTCGCCCGGCCCATCGGCCAGCCCTGGCGGATCTTCTCCTCCATACCCTTGAGGACCTCCGACCGGAGATTGTCGCTGTAATACTGCGCCACTGCCGCCATCACGTTGAACGACAGCACCCCAGATGCGCCGGTGCCGAACTGGTTGTCGACGAAGGCCAGCTTGACCCCGCATTGGTCCTCCAATTCCTGCAGGCGGACTGCGTCCTTCATGTTGCGGCAGACGCGGTCGAGCTTGTGGGCGAGGATGACCTCCAGGCCTTCCCGTTTCGCGTTCCTCCGCACCCACGCGAACATCTCGTTGAAGGCGAGTCGTTCGGCGCCGCGCTTGGCTGACTCGGCAACCTGAAACTCGCGGAGCACCGTCCAGCCCTGCCGCTCGGCCCGTTCACGACAGACCCGCATCTGCGCGTCGATGGAATAGCCTTCGCGCTGTTCTCGGGAGCTGACACGTGTCCAGATCAGCACCTTCATGGTTGAGCCTGCTCCCGAGCGATTCGGTAGATCACCTCGCCTGCGCGTTTGACGTTCTGCAGCATTTCCACGGCTTCCTCCTTGCCGATCGGTCGGCGGTAGAGCCGGGACCAGACGGCGATGGCTTCCGCAAGGAGGTCGTCGCTGATCCAGGCATCCGCCAAGGGGCGAGGATTCGCCCCTTGGTCCTTCATCTGTTGCCGGGACTCCGGCGGACATCCAGTGATGTCTGCCGGTTCCGGCGGAGCGGAATGATGCTGGAGCATGTCAGGCCAAGAGTCCGCTATCGATGCCCGCTTCGGCGAAGCTGGTCCTAATGCGCTCCATGCCGCGCTTCACCGTGTACCAGCCGATGTCGAGTTCCTTGGCGATCGCGTGGGTGTTCATGCCGGCGGCGAGCCGCAAGCAGATCTCGCGGTCGGGCTCGGGCATCGCCGCCACCACCTGCCACAGTTCGTGCTGGGCCACCGTGTCGGGTCCAGCCTCGGGGCGCTGGGGCTCGGCGCGGAGGCACTCCAGGCGCTGCGTGTAGCGCACCTGACCACGTTGGACTTTCTGCAGCACGTTGCGGATCAGGGCGGTCTGCGCCGTGCGTTCGCAGGCACCGGTATTTCGCGTGTGATCGAAGCGGTACTTGGCGAAGGCGATCGCCACTTCCTGAAGACCGTCGTCGATTTCGTCGGGACGGTATCCCAGCCGTTTGGCATAGACCTGGGTGAGTTCATGTGCCCAGAGAGGCAGGACGCCTTCGTAGGTGTTGATGGTGATGGTGACGCTATCGGACATGGCTGGCTCGCTCGGGTTGATGTCCCGACCGGCAACGCGCCGGCGGAACGAGCGACACCTCACGCCAACAGCGGGGACACGGCGCTATCGCAGAACCTGTTCGAGAAGTCCCCGCGACCTGTGCAGCGGGGACAGAGTCCTGTCGCAGTCCTGTGACCCTGGGGACACAGGGCTGCGGTGATGAACGCACGACAAAAAAGGCAGCTCGGCGGGGAGTAATCCCATGAGAGACGATCCCAGTTCTGCGCTCCAGCAGATCGGCCGCATCGCTCGCAGGACCTCATCATGCTTTTGCCTGCCGCTTGGTCGTCTTCGCCTGCACAGCCCTTCACGTCGGCTCTGATCACTGAACCGGAAGCGACCTACGCCGCTCGCCGCAAGGATCACCTCTCCAGCCATGCGTTGACGGAATTCCGCAAGAATCCGCGTCTCTATCGCAACAAGCAACTCGGTCTGATCGTCGAGGAAGAGCGGGCCGCGTTTGTCGTCGGCCGCGCCGCTCACTGCCGTGTACTGGAAGGCGAGACCGAGTTCCGCCGTCGTTTCGCCATCGGTGGCCCGATCAATCCGAAGACCGGTAAATCATTCGGCCAGGACACCAAGGCGTATGCCGAATGGGCGGCAGCCATCGGCAAGCCGGCGATCAGTCAGGACACCGCTGACCTCTGCGATCGCCTCACCCGTGCGGTGCGCGAGCACGACGTGGCGACGTCGCTCATCGCTGAAGGCCAAGGCGAAGGAGTGGTGCGCGCCGAGTTCGCCGGTCTGCCGTCACAGATCCGCATCGACTGGACACATCCCGAGCGCGGAATCGTCGATCTCAAGACCATCGACGATCTCGATTACTTTGAGCTGCAGGCGCGCTCATTCGGCTACGCGCACCAGCTCGCGTTCTACCGCGCGGTACTTGCCCAGGTCACCGGCCGCAAGCCGGAGGTCCACGTCATCGCGGTGGAGAAGAAGGAACCGTATCGCGTCGGCGTGTGGCGCTTCTCCGATCAGGTCCTCGACGCCGCTGCGCGGGAGAACCTCGCTGCGATCGAGCGGCTGAAGGTCTGTCGCGCGCAGGACTGCTGGCCGACCGGCTACGAGCAGACCCGCAGCTTCGACTACCTCGCCTGACTCACGACCAACCAGCCACTCCAGTCACTCTCAGCCCTTCGAGGACCAGCCCTATGAGCTTGCTCACCTCCATCATCACCGGCGCCAAGTCGGGTCCGCGTCGTCTGCTCGTCTACGGCACTGCCGGAATCGGGAAGTCCACCTTCGCCACGTGTGCGCCGTCGCCCGTGGTTCTCCAGACCGAGGACGGCCTCGGCGAGATCGACTGCCACAAGTTTCCCGTCGCGCAGTCGTTCGACGAATTCATGCAGTCGCTCGGTGCGCTCTACAGCGAGAATCATCCGTATCGCAGCGTGGTCATCGATTCGCTCGACTGGTTGGAGCGGTTGATCTGGGCCAAGGTCTGCGCCACGCGCCAAGTCGCTACCATCGAGGACATCGGCTACGGCAAGGGCTACACCTTCGCCCTCACGCACTGGCGCGACGTGCTCGATGGACTCGCCGCGCTACGTGAGCACCGGGGCATGACGGTGATCCTCATCGCCCACGCCCGCATCGAACGCTTCGAGAATCCCGAGACCGAAGCCTACGACCGCTACGTGCCGCGCCTGCACAAGACTGCGACTGCTCTCGTGTCGGAGTGGTGCGACGAAGTCCTCTTCGCCACTTACCGCGTCTTCACCAAGGCCACCGACGAGGGCTTCAACCAGAAGCGCGTCCAGGGCTTGGGCTCCGGCGAGCGCGTGCTGCGCGCCACCGAGCGTCCCAGCCATCTCGCCAAGAACCGCCTGAACCTGCCCGACGAACTGCCGCTCGCGTGGTCGGAGTTCGCCAAGCACCTCACTGCCAACAACGCGATCGCCGCAGCCAGCACCACCGTCCCCTCCACCAACCGCTGAAACAACCAAGGAACCACCCATGGCCACTCTCAACTTCGATGCCAACCAGGTCGAGCCCAGCTCCGGAAAAGATCCGGTCCCGGCCGGCAAGTACGTCGCTGCCGTCACGGCCAGCGAGATGAAGCCGACCAAGAACGGCGCGGGGCAGTACCTCGAACTCGAATACCAGATTCTCGATGGCGAGCACAAGGGGCGGAAGCTGTGGTCTCGCCACACGCTCCAGCACACCAGCGCCCAGACCGTGCAGATCGCCCGTGGCGAACTGTCAGCCGTCTGCCGGGCGATCGGCGTGATGCAGCCCAAGGATTCGGCCGAGCTGCACAACCTGCCGATGACCGTCACTGTGAAGTTGAAGAAGCGCGAGGACAACGGCGAGATGACCAACGAGGTCACCGCCTGGACCAAGAAGGATGCGGCGGCTGGTGTGCCGCAACAGGCTGGTGCTCCCGGCGGCACCGCCACGCCGCCCTGGCTGCGGAAAGGCTGAGGCGCCGGCATGCACCTCACCATCGGCATCGATCCCGGTCTCATTGGTGGAGTGGCCGCCCTCGATCACGCCGGCGCCGTCGTGGGCTTATGGCCCATGCCGGTGGCCGGCGGCGAGGTCCATCCCGCCGGCTTGGCCGACCTGCTGAGATCCCTGCGCTGTCTCGATAACCATCAAGACATCGGACGGGTCTGCGTGGAGAAGGTCAGCTCCATGCCCAAGCAGGGCGTGGCCTCGACGTTCAAGTTCGGCACCGGTTGGGGCATGGTGCGCGGCGTCTGTGCCGCGCTCGGCGCCTCGGTTGTCCTGGTGCCATCCACGATTTGGAAGAAGCGGGTGCTCTTGGGCCTGCCGCATGACAAGGCCGGCGCAGTGCAGTTCTGCACCAGTCGCTGGCCGACCGCTGATCTCGTCCTTCCCGGCTGCCGCGTTCCGCACGACGGCATCGCCGACGCCCTCTGTCTGGCCGAGTACGGCCGCCTTCTGGAGCAACGCCCATGAGCGACAGCACGCCTTTCCTCGACGCTGACGGCATCCGCCGCGCCCATCCAGTCTTGCCCGAGCGCCACGCAATCGACGAGACGTCACTCCATTTCCTCGGACTGCTGGCCGACCTCGGCGAGCCGGGATCGGTGCAGCGCCAAGGCTGGAACAACCTGCTCCAAGTCCACGGCTTCGACGCAGTCATGCGCGCTGCGGCGCGGTGCTACCACCTGGTCGATGACAGCGGAAAAGTCACCAACGACCAAGCCCAGGCGGTGCTCGACTGCAAGCTGCCGGGTGGCCACGCCGTCCGGCGTCACCAAGCGTATCGCCGGCGCACCCAGGTCGCCTGATGGTCACCCTGCGACCCTACCAAGAGGCGGCGGTTTCCGCCGTCTACGGGCACCTGTCGGCCCGCGAGGACAACCCCTGCGTCGTCATCCCCACGGGTGGTGGCAAGGGCGTCATCGTCGGCCGCATCTGCGCCGATGTCGTGGAGCGCTGGAATGGGCGCATCCTCGTGCTCACCCATGTAAAGGAGCTGGTGGACCAGAACGCTGGCCAGGCGGCGCGCTTTCTCTCGCCACTTCTGGTGGGTGTGAACTCCGCCGGTCTGAAGCGCCGCGATCTCGATCACCCGGTGATCATCGCCGGCATCCAGTCGGTGTACCAGAAGGCCTGTGATCTTGGTCGCTTCGACATCGTCCTCATCGACGAGGCGCATCTCATTCCCCCAGAAGGCGAGGGCATGTACCAGACCTTCCTGCGCGATGCGCAGGCGGTGAATCCCCATCTGCGCGTCATCGGTCTGACCGCCACGCCGTTTCGGCTCAAGGACGGAGCGATCTGCGGGCCGGACAACATCCTCAACCACGTCTGCTACGAAGTCGGCGTGAAGGAGCTGATCCGCGACGGATTCCTCTCGCCGCTGATAAGCAAGGCGGGCAAGGCCAAGGCCGACACGACAGGCCTGCATATCCGTGCCGGCGAGTTCGTCGCCGAGGAAGTCGAACGCCTGTGCGATGCCGACGACCTCGTGCGCGCAGCCTGCAGCGAGATCGTCGAACAGACCCGCGAACGCAAGGCCTGCCTCCTCTTCGCGGCTGGGGTGACGCATGCCGAGCACGTCGCTGAGGTGCTGCGTTCGATCCATGGCGTGGAAGTCGCCTGCATCTTTGGTCAGACGCCTGATGGCGAACGCGATCGCATCATCGCCCGCTTCAAGGGCGGAGAATTGCGCTACCTGGTCAACGTCGCGGTGCTCACCACCGGCTTCGATGCACCCCAGGTGGACTGCGTGGCCCTGCTGCGTCCGACCATGTCGGCTGGGCTCTACTACCAGATGGTCGGGCGCGGCTTCCGCCTAGCGCCAGGCAAAAGCGACTGCTTGGTGCTCGACTTCGGTGGCAACGTGCTGCGGCACGGCCCGGTGGATGCCATCTCCATCACCGAGAAAGATGGGCGCGACGGCGGGCAGGCTCCGGCCAAGGAATGTCCGCAGTGTCAGGCGGTGATCGCTGCTGGCTTCGCCACCTGTCCGCAGTGTGGATTTCAATTCCCACCGCCCGAGCGCGACCAGCACGAACGCGAGGCGTCGTCAGCCGGCGTGTTGTCGGGTCAGGTCACGACCACTGAGTACGTGATCCGCGACACGTTCTTCGCGGTTCATCAGAAGCGCGGTGCGCTGCTGGATGCCCCCAAGTCGCTGCGCGTCGAATACGAGATCGGCCTGAACCGCTACCAGAAGGAGTGGGTCTGCTTCGAGCATACCGGCTTCGCGCGCGGAAAAGCTGAAGCGTGGTGGCGAGCACGCAGTCGTGAACCGGTGCCGTCCACCGCCGCCGAAGCCTGCCGTCTGGGCAATGACGGCGCCCTGACACCGACGACCCACATCACGGTCCGCACCGTCGCAGGCGAGGATTTCGAGCGCATCACCGACTACCGGTTCGGCCCGCAGCCGACATCGCGCGAGCCGGGCGATGATCGGGATGAGCCGACCATTTCCACTGCGCTCCAGCCATCCGCCTACGACGACGAGCCGCCCTTCTAACGAGGAATCCGCATGCACATCACCATCGCCACGATCCACGCCTCCGCCCCGGAACCTCGCCGTGGCCAGCTCCGCTGTCCCGTCTGCCGCAACGAACACGTCGCGCCTATCGCACTCGACAGCATCTCGCTCGCAGGCCAGCGCGGTGCGATGTGCGTCGATCGTGATGGCGTGCGCCTCGATCCCACAGCACCGCCGGTCGAAGGTGGCTCGGCCATCGGCATCACCTTCCGCTGCCGTGACGGTCACCTGTTCGTGCTGCGCCTGCGCAGCATCTACGAGAGCACCACCGCCGAGACCATCGTGCTTCCGTTCCCGCTCACTGCCCAGGATCCGGAACGGAACTGATGCACCTTGGCGTTCTCGCTCCTGCAGCGCGTGCCTACCAGGCCGCCGGCCTCTGCGTGCTTCCCGCACGCATGCCGGAGAAGCGTCCGGCCGTCGGCACCTGGAAGGACTACCAGTCGCGGCTACCGACAGCGGCCGAGGTCGAGGCATGGTTCGCCAACTCGCATCCAGCGTGCTGTCTGATCTGTGGTGCCGTCTCGGGAAATCTGGAACTCATCGACTTCGATTGCGCGGGCGAGGCGTTCACGGCGTGGTCGACGCTGGTCAACGCTGAGGTTCCGGGCCTGCTCGATCGCTTGGTGGTGGAGACCAGTCCATCGGGCGGCTGGCACGTCGTCTATCGCTGCACTGAACCGGTGTGCGGCAACCTGAAGCTCGCCCAGCGCCGCGAGGATTTGGACAGTCCGGCGGAGGTCATGCGTTTCGGCAAGAGCTACAAGCCGCGCAAGGACCGTGACGGCCGCTGGCACATCGTGCTCACCATGATCGAGACGCGCGGCGAAGGCGGGCTGTTCCTGTGCGCGCCGTCAACCGGCTACCAGCTCATGCAGGGCGAGTTCACGGCGCTGCCCGTGCTCACCGCTGCCGAACGCGACGTCCTCCTGCGCTGCGCCTGGGCGATCAACGCGATCCTGCCGGAACCGGTGGATCCGCAGCCGGGTGTCGTCGTGGATGGCGAGCGGCCCGGCGATGACTTCAACCGGCGTGCGGATTTCGGCGCGTTGCTGCAGCACCACGGCTGGTCGCTGGCCCACGACGGCGCGAACCAGCACTGGTGTCGCCCAGGCAAGATGAACTCGACGTCCGCCACGCTGAAGGACGGGGTGCTGTATGTCTTCTCGTCCAACGCCGCACCCTTCGAACCCAGCCGCGCCTACAGTCCATTCGCCGCCTACGCCCTGCTTGAGCACCACGGTGACTTCCAGGCTGCTGCCACCGAGTTGCGGCGCAGCGGCTACGGGGCCGCGCCTCAGCCCGTCGGCGACGTGGATCTCTCTGGTTTGCTACCAGCAGCAACCGCCCCACTCCTGACCTTCGATCTTCAAACCTTCGCGGAAACGCCCGAACGCGAGATCGCCTGGCTGTGGCCGGGCGTCATGCCACGCGGAATGCTATCGCTGATCGGCGGCAAACAGGGCCTGGGTAAATCGTTCCTGATCTGCGATCTCGCCGCTCGCGTCTCAGCAGGTCAGTCGATGCCGGACGGCACGATCCATCCGCCGGGGAAGGTTCTGCTCCTGGCCCGTGAGGACGACGCGAGCTGCGTCCTGCTGCCACGCCTGCGGGCCGCCAAGGCCGACCTCTCGCGCGTGTGCTGGTCGGTGTTCGCCAACACGGCGACCGGCTCGCCCATCGATCTCGCCGCGCATGTCCACCTGCTGGTCGAAGCGACCACGGCTCGCGCCTTCGATTTGATCGTGGTCGATACCTTCGCTGCCTTCGCTCCGGCCGGCACCGATGCCAACGCCGCGCAGGACGTCCGCTTGCTGCTCGATGCGCTCACTCGTCTGGCCCGGCAGACCGGAGCCGCCGTCGTGGTCGTGGCGCACCTGCGAAAGACCGGTCAAGGCGACGGCGATCCCATGGATGCGATCGCCGGTTCGGCGCAGATGACGGCCGGCGTGCGCGTCGCCACGATGCTCGATAAGGGCATGCAGGACGGCGAGCGCTGGTTCCGCGTCGTGAAGTCCAACTTGGGAAAGATCGACGAGAACGGATGGACCTGGCGCTTTCACTGGCCCGATCCGTTCACCGACGGCGCGAGCGACGTGCCTCGTATCGTGTGGGCAGTTGCTGGTGAGGACTACGCCTCGCTCGACGCCAATCGCCAAGCAGGCACGCCCACCGTCGATCCCAGCGCCATTCAGGAGGCGCTTGCCGAGGTGCTGGCCAAAGGCCCACGATCGCTCCGGGCGGCCTGCGACCTGGTGGTCGCCACCGTGCGGAAGGCCAATCCACGGTTGCGGAAGGGCGATGTGGAGTTGGCCATCGACGGCCTCATCGAGGACCGCGACGGGGGCGTCGAAGCCTGGGAAGGACCACGGGGCATGCGCATGGTCGGCCTGCCCGGCAGCCAGGTCGAGTCACCCGAGGACAAGGCGCTGCGACTCGCTCATGAGAACCCGGACCTGTCGGTTCGTGAACTCATGGCCTTGGCCGGTTGTCGCACCACCACCGCCAGCGAGGCACTGCGCATGGCGAAATCTGCAACAGGAAAGGCCAACGCATGAAGCCTGTTTCCCTGTTTCCCACCTCTGTTTCCCACCTCGTTCTGGAAGTGGGAAACACCCTCAAACCCGTACCTCCCGAGACTGTTTCCCACTCCTCTGCGCGCCCTATAGGGCGCAGAGGTGGGAAACGGGAAACGGGGCAGCGATGTTTCCCACCTGCGTTTCCCCGAGATGGGAAACAGACGGGCAACGAGCGATGGGAAACACGGCTGATCGACTGTCGAAATGATCGACAGATCAACGGGTCCTCCCCCGCCGAATGGCTTCCTCCTTGCCCAAGGGAACAGCCACCGAGTTCGAGTCACTTTCCCCAGGTTGTCCGGCTGCCCGCCGACCAGCCCCGCCACCCCTGACCAGGACCACCACATGCACATCGAATTCCGGCCCATCGACTCCATCCGGCCCTACACGAACAACCCCCGCCAGAACGACGATGCGGTGCCGGCCGTGGCCGAGAGCATCCGCCAGTTCGGCTTCCGCCAGCCCATCGTCGTGGATGGCGACGGCGTGATCGTCATCGGCCACACCCGCTGGCGCGCTGCCAAGCAGCTCGGCCTCACCGAGGTGCCGGTCCATGTCGCGGTTGAACTGACCGCCGACCAGATCCGCGCGCTGCGCATCGCCGACAACAAGACCGCCGAAATCGCGGAGTGGGATCTGGAGAAGCTCGGCATCGAGTTGAAGGCAATCGAGGGCAGCGATCTCGATCTGGATCTCGCCACCTTGGGTTTCGATGCGGAGGAATTGGCGAAGCTGCTCGACCCTGGTGTGCGCGAGGGCCTCACCGATCCCGATGAGATCCCGCCGGTTCCCGATGCTGGGCAGACCCTCACGCAGCCCGGCGACCTGTGGGTGCTCGGCGATCACCGGCTGCTCTGCGGCGACAGCACCGAGCCAGATCACATCGCGCGACTGATGGACGGTGGCCACGCCGATCTGCTGCTCACCGATCCGCCGTACAACGTCGCCTACGAGGGCGGCACCGACGCGGCGATGACCATCGCCAATGACGACATGGACGATGCCTCGTACCGGAAGTTCCTTGTGGCCAGCCTCGGAACCTCAGTCGCGGTGCTGCGCGCCGGTGGTGCGTTCTACTGCTGGCACGCCGACTCGGAGGGACTGACCGTGCGCGGGGCCTGCGCCGAGATCGGTCTGACCGTGCGCCAGTGCTTGGTCTGGGTGAAGTCGTCGTTGGTGCTCGGTCGCCAGGACTACCAATGGAAGCACGAGCCGTGCCTCTACGGTTGGAAGGATGGCGCCGGCCACACCTGGTTGTCGGACCGCTGCCAGACCACGGTGCTGGAGTTCGACAAGCCGAGCCGCAACGGCGAGCACCCGACGATGAAGCCGGTGCCGCTGTTCCTCTACCTGGTGCAAAATTCCTGCGCGCCTGGCGGCGTGGTCATCGATCCATTCGGCGGTTCCGGCACCACCATCATCGCTGCCGAGCAAACTGGACGCCACGCCCGGCTCATGGAACTCGATCCGCGCTACTGCGATGTGATCGTGAAGCGCTGGGAGCAGTTCACCGGCAAGCAGGCCAATCGCATCGCCGCCGCCATGAACGAGCAGACCCCGGCGGAAGCCGGGGCTGCAGGAAGCGTCTGATCGTGGTGGTGCTCTCAGCCGACAGCGGCGAAGCGGCCCCGATCCGCCTTGAGGAACCGGCTGGTCGAACCCTTGGACCGGATCTCACGGATCATCGCGGCGTAGATCGTCGCGGCCGGGGTCTTGCCCTCGGTCTTCCAGAGGCCGCGTTCGAGCATGAGGCCGACGAGGTCCTGGGCGTTCAGCGGCGCGCTCGCTTCACGCAGTACGATCGCGGCGGCGTCCAGGCCAGAGAGCGTTTTACTGGCGCCCGCTGGCGCGTCGGGGCCGGCAGCGGGCGGCACCGCAGCCTGGAGTTCAACGGCGGGAACGACCGCCGCCTCGGGCTTCGGTTGGGCCTTGGCCTTCCGGTTCTTCGGCTTGGTGCTGATCTTGGCTTTGCTCGCCTTGGCGGTGGTGGGTTTGCGGGCGCTGGGCATGGGAATCTCCGTGATGCAGTGGTGAAACCCGGCCGGAGGAATTCCGGCCGGGTGGGTGATGGGTCAGCCGACGCTGGCTGCTCCGTAGAGGTGTTCGGCGAGGTGCTTGGCCAGCGAGTCCACCGCAGCCTGCGCGGCGGTGTCGGCGGCCGGGATGTCGAGGCCGCGATCCCAGGCGTAGGCAACCGCGTCGGTGTCGAGGCGGCGCAGCTCGAGCTTCGAGATCCGGCTGCGGCCGATCTCGTAGGAAGGCACCAGGGCGTGCCCGGCGTAGACCTTGGCGCAGAAGCGGAAGGCGCCGACCCGGCCGGTGGCCCAGCCGGGCGTTCCGTCGGTGGGCTTCGCGCTGGTCAGCACCAGGTCGCCCACGATCGCAGTGGCCGTGCGCGCAGGGCGACGGGTGGACTTCCGGCCGGCGTCGAAGGCTGCGCGCAGGGCGTCGCGGATGGACAGGCACGAGTGCTCTTGGAAATCGAGGCGGTCCTGGTTCCGGCTCTCCATGGTCTCCAGACCAAGGTGGCTCTGGGCGATGCTGGCGATGACCGCGTCGCGCTCGGTGGGCGCGGCGGTCGGGGTGGTGGAGTGGGTGGTTGGGCGCTTGGCCATGGTTGGTTTCCGTTGGGTACTGCTGTTCGTGTTACCCATGCACATCGGCGTCATCCAGTTGCGTTTCGCTGTGAAAAACCGGTGCATCATGCTGTTGGTGATCGGCGGAACACGTTCGCTGGTAGTACTTTTCCCTGTGGCTCAGACGGCGGCGAAGCCGGCCATCAGGAAGTCGAGCAGGTGGGCCGGGGTGCCGACCTTGGCGCGGAACCAGGCCTCGGCGTCGGCGGGCGAGGCGAACGCGTGGTGAAGGCAGTAGCCGCCGAAGTCGTTCTGCGGGTCGTCTTCGATCATCAGGCATCCGCCGGTAGCATCGAGGATCACGAACCACGCGCGCTTGGCCGCGAGCGTGGCGCGTCCTTCGGCGGCCAAGGGCTCCGAGCCGTCGGCGAAGCGCTCGGCGCCGGCGAAGCCGTGCCAGTCCTCGCGGGTGAAGGAGCGGAACACCACCCCAGCGGCTTCGGCGGCGGGGGTAGTGGCAGGGATTTGGGCGGCGTCGGTCATGGGGCGTTTCCGTGGGTGACTCCGGTTCGTGTTACCGATGCACATCGGCCACATCCAGTTGAGTCCGGCACCGTGGGGTCGGTGCATCATCAGCGAACCGGCCCGGTCCACGGAGGTGCTGATGGTACTTGATAAGCCCAACGCCCCGGATGCCGGCGGAGCCCGTCTCACCGCCCTGTCGGTGGAGGCCGTGGTCCTGCTGCTGAAGCGCAGCGGCTCGCGGCAGGCCTCGGTGGACACGGTGCGCGCAGACCTCGCGGCAGGCGCACCGCAGAACGCTGATGCCACCATCAACCTCATCGCCTATGGCGCTTGGCTGGTGCGTGATCTCGCGCACCGGGAAGGCGGCCATGCCGGTTGATCCACATCACCTCAAGCCGGCCGATCTCGCGCGGCTGCTCAACAGCTCGGCGCTCGGAGCAGTCATCTCCGAGCGGCAGCTCCATCGCCACCGCACGCGCGCGGGCTTCCGCATCGGCGACGGCCGCAGTGTTGACCTTCTGCGCTACTTGGCGTGGCTCATGGACCAGGTGCATGCACCAGCGGCGCAGCGCATACCCGATGGCGGCTACGCCACGCACCGCGAAGCGACTGCCGACCGCGACCGCTTGAAGTCGGAGTCGGGCCGCGACATCGGTGACCTGCCGCCGGTAGAGAACCCGCCGCGTCGGGCGACTGCCGAGCGCAGCTTTCGTGCGTTCTGCGAATCCTATTTTCCAGAGGTCTTCCACCTCGGCTGGTCAGAAGATCACCTGCGTGTCATCGCCAAGGTCGAAGAGTCCGTCCTGCAAGGCGGCCTGTTCGCGCTCGCCATGCCGCGCGGATCCGGAAAAACCACAATCGCAGAATGCGCCTGCCTGTGGGCGATCCTCTACGGGCACCGTGAGTTCGTTTGCCTCATCGGCTCCGATGAACAGCACGCCTCGGACATGCTGGATTCGCTGAAGACCGAGTTGGAGATCAACGAGCTGCTGCTCGCGGATTTCCCCGAGGCGGTCTATCCCATCCACGCCTTGGAGGGCATCTCCCACCGCGCCAACGGCCAGCTCTTCCGAGGCAGCCGCACGCACATCGGTTGGACCGCCAAGGAGATCATTCTTCCCACCATCCCAGGATCGAAAGCCAGCGGAGCGATCATCAAGGTGGCCGGCATCACCGGTCGCATCCGTGGGATGAAGTTCAAGCGGCCGGATGGCCGTGCGGTGCGTCCATCGCTTGTCGTCCTCGACGATCCACAGACCGACGAGAGCGCACGCTCACCAAGTCAGTGCCAGCACCGCGAAGCGATCTTGTCTGGTGCGGTCCTCGGCTTGGCTGGTCCCGGCAAGAAGATCGCTGGGATGATGCCCTGCACGGTGATTCGGCCAGCCGACATGGCCGACCGGATTCTCGACCGGAACCTCCATCCGGAATGGAACGGTGAGCGGACGCAGATGGTCTACAGCTTCCCCACGGCGACGAAGCGCTGGGAAGAATACGCCAAGTTGCGTGGTGACGGCATGCGTGCTGGGCGCGGACTGGCGGATGCCACCGCGTACTACGTGGCCCACCGCGTCGAGATGGATGCCGGTGCCCGCGTCGCCTGGGAGGCGCGCTACAACCACGACGAAGTCTCAGCGCTCCAACACGCAATGAATCTCAAGCTCCAGGGCGAAGTGGCATTCTGGGCCGAGTACCAGAACCAGCCGCTGCCCGAGGTCAGCGAGGAAAACGATGCACTCACCGCAGATCTGATCATGGCAAAGATCAACGGTCACGAGCGCGGCGTGGTGCCGCTCGATGCCAGCCACCTCACGGCCTTCATCGACGTGCAGCAGAAGGCGCTGTTCTGGGTGGTGTGCGGCTGGAGTGATGATTTCACCGGCTACGTCCTCGACTACGGAACCTGGCCGGACCAGCGCCGGACCTATTACACCCTGCGGGATCTGCGCATCACCATGGCGGCGGCCACCAAGGGCGCCGGTCTGGAAGGACAGATTTACGCCGGCCTCGAAGCGGCCACCAGCCAGTTGATGGGACGGCGTTGGTGCCGGGACGATGGAGCTGAGTTGACCATCGAGCGCTTGCTGATCGATGCGAATTGGGGTCAGAGCACCGACGTGGTGTACCAATTCTGCCGGCAGTCGCCGCACACCGCGCTCATCACGCCCAGCCACGGCCGCTTCGTCGGCGCAGCGTCGATTCCATTCACCGAGTACCGCCGCAAACGCGGCGATCGCACGGGTCTCCATTGGCGCATCCCAGCGGTGGTCGGCAGGCACACCGTCCGCCATCTGCTTTACGACACCAACCACTGGAAGTCGTTCATCCACACCCGCCTCGCGGTGCCGATGGGTGATCCCGGCTGCTTGTCGCTTCCAGGTCATGATCCGGAGCGGCATCGCCTGATCGCCGAACACCTGACCGCCGAGTACCGGGTGCGGACCGAAGGTCGTGGACGCGTGGTCGATGAGTGGCGCCTGCGGCCCGAAGGATTCGATAACCATTGGTTCGATGGAGTCGTCGGATGCGCGGTGGGCGCGTCGATGCTTGGCGTCGGTCTGCCCAGCACCGACGTCAAGCTGAGCGGTGTTCCAAAGTCTCGTCTGAAGTTGTCGGCAATGCGCAGTGAACGGCGGTAGATCAGAACCGCGCGACAAAAATCCGGGGTCGGCGGGGAGTAATGAATAGAGGAACTCCACGGTGCCCGACCCAACCCCAACCGAGCAGGCAATCGAGCACAACGCCCAGGGTCCCAAGAAGGCCCAGGGCGATGCTGGATCGGTCGAGCAGCACAGCCTGCCCGACCAGATCGCCGCCGACCGTTACCTGGCGGCCAAGCGCGCGGTGCGGTCGCGGGGCAAGGGCATCGTCATCAGCAAACTCGTCCCTCCGGGGGCGGCGTGAGCATCGTCGGTCGGCTCATCGAGGGCGTTCGCGCCATCGGCCGCACGCGTGCCGCCGCTCCTGGGGGGCGGCGAACGGTGGTCCGCGCCCGCTACGACGCGGCCCAGACCAACCATGACAATCGCAGACATTGGGCACTGGCGGACGGGCTCTCGGCTGACGCTGCGGCGTCGCCGGCCGTCCGCCGGACCCTCCGTAACCGTGCCCGTTACGAGGTCGCCAACAACAGCTACGCGCGCGGCATCGTGCTCACGCTTGCCAACGACTGCGTCGGCACTGGGCCACGCTTGCAGCTTATGGGCATCAGCGGCGACGATGCGCGCTTCATCGAACGGTCCTTCGTCGATTGGGCGCGCACGGTCGATCTGGCTGAGAAGCTGCGCTGCATGCGCGTTGCGATGGCGGAGGACGGCGAGGCCTTCGCGCTGCTGACCTCGAACGCTGCGCTCGCCACGCCGGTGCAACTCGACCTCAAGTTGATCGAGGCGGATCAGGTATCGACGCCGGGAGTCGCGTCGCTGCCGGTCAACGCCGTCGACGGCATCGTCTTTGATGCGGCCGGGAACGCGGTCGAGTACCATGTCCTCACGGAGCATCCGGGCAGCCCACGCGGTTCGATGCGCCAGGACTACGACCGCATCCCGGTCGCGTCGATGATCCATCTTTTCCGTCCCGACCGACCGGGCCAGCGCCGGGGCGTGCCGGAGATCACGCCAGCCATTCCGCTCTTCGCACAACTGCGTCGCTACACCCTGGCGGTGATCGCGGCGGCCGAGACTGCCGCCGACTACGCCGGCATCGTCTACACCGACGCGCCGGCCGGAGGTGAGGCCGACCAGGTCGAACCGATGGACACCATTGAGTTGGAGAAGCGCGCGCTGCTGACGATGCCCGGCGGTTGGAAGATGGAGCAGATGCGGGCCGAGCAGCCCACGACCACCTACGGCGAGTTCAAACACGAGATCCTCAACGAGATCGCCCGCTGCCTGAACATGCCGTTCTCGATCGATCGGCGTGACCTGATCAACGACGACCTCGGCGCGATCACCCTGGTGCCGCGTAAGCTCGGGCGCGGCGCCGGCCTGAAGATCAACGACGTGTTCTGGACCGTGTTCCTGAACCACGCCGCGTTCTTCACCGCCGCGAACAAGAATCTCCTCACCGGCGCCGACACCGCGCTGTCGATCGACGGGCTGACCAAGGCCGAGCAGGCCTTCCTCGAGCAGGTCGATCCCGACGGCAAGCCGCTGGGCGTCATGCCGGCGATCGTGCTGGCGCCGCCGTCGCTCTCCGCAATCGGCACCCAGTTGTTTAAGTCGCTGGAACTGCGCGAGACCACGGCCAACGCCAAGTACCCGGTGGCCAACCCGCACCAGGGCAAGTTCCGCGTCGAGATCAGCCGCTACCTGTCGAATCCGCAGTACCCCGGCAACTCGTCCAAGGCGTGGTATCTGCTGGCCGATCCCAACGACCTGCCGGCCATCGAGGTGGTCTTCCTCAACGGCCAGGAAGCGCCGGTGATCGAAACCGCCGAGGCCGACTTCGCCACCCTCGGCGTGCAGATGCGCGGCTACCACGACTTCGGCGTCGCTCTGCAGGAGCCGCGCGCCGGCCTGAAGGCCAAGGGCGAAGCGTAAGAAAACGAGAGGCGTACACCTCGGCCCGGTCTATCCCCACACCTTCCCTGAATCGGAGCTGATCCATGCCTGCGACTTTCATCCACGACGGCGAGTACCTCGATCACATTCCGGCGGCCGATCTGCCGGTGGGATCGGTGGTGGTGATCGGCGATGCCATCGGCATCGCCCACCGCGCCATCCCCGCTGGCAGCCTCGGCAGCCTGGCCATGTGCGGCGTGTTCGAGGTGCCGCGCGCGCCCGGTCTGCTGATCGCCCAGGGCAGGCGCCTGTTCTGGGATCCCGCTGGCCAGCGCGCGGGAATTGACGGGGCGCTCATCGGCGTGCTGCCGATCGGCATCGCCGCCGCCGAGGCCCTCGACACCGCGACCACGGTGCGCGTGCGGCTGAACCACTGAGGACGGCATGGACGTTCTCGCTGATGTCCTGGGACAGGGCCTGGCCTGGCTGGAGCGGCAACGCCAGCAGTTCCTCACCAAGCCAGTCCGCTATCGCCGTGCCACTCAGGAGGTCCCTGCCTCCGCCACGGTGGGTACGACCATATTCCGGCTCGATGTCGGGCCGGGGATCACCGAACGGATCGAGGCGCGCGACTTCCTCATCGCCGCCACCGATCTCGCCGCACTGCCTGCCTTCCAGCAGCCGCAGCGCGGTGACCGAGTGATCGAAGACGACACGACGACGCGCCATCACTACGAGGTCATCGCTCCCGGCCACGAACCGGTGTGGCGGTGGTCAGACCCGAACCGCGCCTGCTACCGCATCCACACCAAGCTCGTGAAGACGGAGACCCTGTGATCGAAACCCTGGCCAAGACCGCGATGATCGGGCTGCTCGCCGCAGCGGTTCCGATGGATGCGCCCGAGCCTGCGCTGTGGGCGCAGTGGGGACTCGCCGGTGTGGTCGTTGCCTACGTTCTGTGGCGCGACCACCAGCGCGAGAAGCGCATGGCCACCGCCATCGACGCCCAGCAGCGCTGGATCCGCGAGACGCTAGTGAAGACCCTGGAGCGTAACGCCACCGCGATGGAGCGCATGGCCACCTGGCTAGAGGCAAACGAAGAGCCCACCCGCCGCCGGATCACCGCCGTCACGGAAGGAGCCATTCATGGCAACGACCGCTGAGATCGCCGACGCCGTGGTGGCGGTGCTCGCCTCGGTGCCGGGTCCGATCCCGGTGCAGGCCGGACGGTCATGGTTGCCGCTGGCCGACCTGACCGAGATGGAGGCGCTGCGCGTCACCGTGGTGCCCGCTGGGCGCACCATCGCACCGGCCGCACGGGATCTGCTGGTCCATGACCACCGCATCGAGATCGCGGTGCAGCAGCGGCTGACCTCCGATGCCGCCACGGATCTCGATCCGCTCGAAGCGCTGGTCGAGCGCCTCGCGCTGCATCTCGCGCACACCCCGCTGGTCATCACTGGCCTGTCCTGGGTCGGAGCCGAACACGCGCCGCTCGTCGCCCACGAGCACCTCAACGAACTGCGGCAGTTCACCAGCTTGCTGGTGGTGACCTACCGCTCCTGGGAGACGCGATGAACAACCTCGTCCAACGGGTGATCGATGTCACTCCGCAGTGGCAACCCTGCTCGGCGCTGGAGGAGGAAGTCGCCTCCGTCGATGTCCTCGCCCTGCCGACCAACCCCGGCCCGATCGAGTTCGAGGGCGACCTCGGCGACGCTGTGCCGTGGCAGCCTGGGGAGTGGCACAGCTTTCCTCGTATCAACCTGGCCGACCTGCGTGTGCGCGGCCAATTCGGCGGTCGCGTGACCGTGGTGGGTGGCACATGGTGATGGGCAACATCGGCTCGGTCGGCAACGGCGGCGGCATTCAGGGACCGCCCGGTCCTCCGGGTCCGCCAGGCGGCTTCGATCCCGCAACGTCGGCGCTCGCGGTGTACGCACGCGCGGTGCTGCCACCGTTGCCCGTGCCGCCACCGGGCATCTGGCAGCCGCTCGACTTCGGCGTGGTCGAGGTGGATTCGCACCAGTCCATCCGGACCGGGGCCATCTGGCGCTTCCAGCCGCCGCTGCCCGGCACCTACCTCTTCCAGGTGAACCTGCTGTTCCAGCCGGTTGGTGCGCAAACCGGCGGCATCAGCCTGCGCTTCATGCGCAACTCGCAGATCGTGGAGAACGAGCAGTCCTTCGTGCTCACCAGTCAGCAGCTCTTCCCGATCAGCGCCCAGGCGTCGCACCTCGTTCAGCTCTCGCCGGGCGAAATCATGCACGTCGAACTCCGCAACAACGGGCCGCTCTTGGCGCAGATCTGGCCAGGGCCGCCGCGCTCGTCGATCGTGATCCAGGGTGTGGGAGTCGGTCCGTGATCGGACTGACGTTGAAGCAGGCGAAGGCCGGATTCTTCGACCGGGCGGTGGTGCAAAACGCCACCACGGTCGCGGAGCGCAAGGTGCTGTCGCGCTTCGGGGCCTTCGTCCGGCAGCGGGCGAAGACCTCGATCCGACCGCGCGCGAATCCCAGCCCGCCTGGTTCGCCGCCGTCGTCGCACGTCGGCCTGCTGCGCCAGCATCTGTACTTCGCGTGGGACCGGGATCGCCGCTCGGTGGTGATCGGCCCGGTACGACTCAACAAGGGCCAAGGCGACACACCGCCGCTGCTGGAATATGGCGGCACCGCGACGCGCAGCCGCTGGGGCCGCAGCTACCTCGCCCACTACCGGCCCCGTCCGTTCATGCGCCCGGCCTTCGACGCCGAGGTGCCACGTCTGCCGCCGCACTGGCGCAACTCCATCCGCTGAAGGAATCCATCCATGCCCGCCAAACTCGGCCTCGACTGCAAGCTCTACTACAAGACCGGTGGCCAGGCGTCGGCCAACGCCTGGACCATCCTGGGTAACGCCAAGGACGTGACGCTCACCATCGAGGGTGGCGATGCCGATGTCACCACGCGCGCCAACAACGGGTGGAAGGCCAGCCTCGCCACGCTCAAGAGCGGCAACATCGAGTTCGAGATGATCTACGACACTGCGGACGCCGGCTTCACCGCCATCCGCACGGCGTATTTCGCCAACGCGGTCATCGGCCTGCGCGTGCTCGACGGACTCATTCCCGCCTCCGGCACCAACGGCACCCAGGGCCTGAGCTGCGATGCGATGATCACCAACATGGAGTTCACCCAGCCGCTGGAAGAGGCGGCGTTGGTGAAAGTCACTGCCAAGCCCGGCTATTCCGCCACGCCCCCGGCGTGGATCACCCTCTGATCCTCGTCAGGAAAACTCCCATGCCCACGTTCACCGATACCACCGGCCGCGTCTGGACCATCAATATCACAGTCGACACCGTGCGTCGGGTGCGCAACACCACCAACGTCGATCTGCTCGACGTGGCCGGTGGCACACTCATCGATCGCCTGATCTCAGACCCGGTGCTGCTCTGCGACGTGCTGTTCGCGGTCATCCGCCCCGAGGCCGAAGCCAAGCAGGTCAACGATGGCGATTTCGGCCGCGCGCTCGCCGGCGACGTCATCGACGCCGCAACCACCGCGCTGCTGGAGGGTCTCGTCGGTTTTTTCCCGAGCCCGAAGCGCCGGGTGCTGACCAAGGCGCTGGAGAAGCTGAACGCCTGGCAGCGTCAGGCGCTGGCGGCGGCCGAACTCAGACTCGACAGCCCGGAGCTGGCGGCGGCGGTGCAGGCCGCATTCGCCGCACCTCCGCGTGGGATCTCATCTGGCGACTCGCCGGCGCCGCCGGAACCGATGCCGGCGGCCTGACCCTGCGGGAACTGGTGGCGATGGCGGCGGGAGCCGACGCGTCGCGGTGGAATCACACCGCCACGCTGATGGCCCTGATCGCCAACTGCCACCGCGATCCCAAACGCCACCGGGCTTACACCCCGGCGGACTTCCATCCCGACCACGCGCGCGAGTCCGTGCCGCGCACGCGGGATCTCACCGTCCTGCGCGATCTCTTCGTGTCTGCTGTTTCTTCACCCCCAACCACAGGAACCTGACCATGCCCGCCAACGACCAGACCACCCACATCATCACCCGGACCCAGGATGCCGCTCCGGATTCCGGTGCCGCGTCGACCCCGGCCACTGTCCCGCCGAAGCCGGGCATCCAGACCACCGAGTTCTGGCTCTCCAGCATCGCCACGCTGCTCGGCGTCGTGATGGCGAGCGGCGCCATCCACGACGGCGGCATCGTCGCCCAGATCATCGGTGGCGTTCTGTCGGTGCTGGCCGCGCTCGGCTACACCGCTGCCCGCGCCCAGGTGAAAACCGCAGGGAGTCAGCCGAAGACGGGAGGCTGACATGGCCGCCATCATCTCCGCGTTGGTGCCGGCACTCGTCGGCATCGCGCGGCTCTTCCTCGACGTCTTCAACCCTGTCCGAACGGAGACCGCCCGTGCGATCAACGACCCTCTCGCTCCTGCTGCTGATCGTCTCGCTCGCCCTGACCGGCTGCGGGATCTTTCCCGAACGGGTGGCCCTGTCCCGTGAAGTGGTCTGGGCGCAAATGGGCACGCCTGCCCGGATCGTGGATGACCGACCGATCCAGGTGGTGCTGCCCGATGGCAAAGGCGGCTGGCTGCCCGGCGAGGCTCGACTCCAAGGCATGGTCGCGCTGGATGAGCCGACGCTCGACTACTATCGCAACCTGGATGCGGCGGGCATCCAACCCAAGGCGCGTCCGTAGTGGCCAGCGCCGGAGGCATCCGCGCCGGGCGCGCCTACGTCGAGTTGACCGCCGACGACAGCAAACTCGCCGCCGGTCTGCGCTCCGCGCAGCGGAAGCTCCAGGCGTTCGGCACGTCGGTGCGGACGCTGGGCACCCAGGTAGCCGCCGCCGGTGCGGCGATCCTGGCGCCGCTGGCCTTGGCGACCAAGCACTTCGCCGAGACCGGTGACGCGCTCACCGAAATGGCGCAGCGCACCGGCGTGCCGGTGCAGACACTGTCCGAGTTGGGGTACGCCGCCGGGTTATCCGGCGCGTCGCTCGACGATGTCGAAGCGTCGGTCCGCATCCTGCAGAAGCGTCTCGGTGATCTCGGAGCCGATGCACCGGCCGCCATCGAGGCGCTCGGCGCACTCGGGCTGAAGGCAGAAGATCTCGCCGCAGCCGGTCCAGCAGGTGCCGTGCAGGCAGTGGCCGCAGCCTTGGCAGGCATCGCGGATCCCGGCAAGCGCGCGGCGCTGGCGGTGTCGGTGTTGGGCGAAGCCGGCGCACGGTTGGCGCTGATCGCTGGCGACACCAAGCGGCTGGGTGCAGCGTTGGCCGCCGTGGGCGCACCCACTGTTGGCCGCGCTGCGCCAGCAGCGGCGGGATCGCCACCACCGACGGCTGTACCGGCACCGGATGCAAGCGCGCTCACCACCGCCCAGGGCGCGTTGTCCGGCCTCACCAAGTCGCTGTCCTCCGTGCTCGGCGCGAGCGATCAGACCCGCGCCGCGTTCGCTGGCCTCGGCCTGTCGGCGGATCGCCTCAAGGCGCTCACGCCTGAGCAGCAATTTCTGGCGGTGGCGACAGCCCTTCGTCGCATTCCCGATCCGACGGCACGAGCCGCAGCGGCGATGGCGGTGCTCGGAAAATCAGGCACCAAGCTGTTGCCAGTCATTCAGGATCTCGATGCGCTCCGCAGCGAGGCGCGTCGTCTCGGTGCGAGCATGACCGCCGGCCAAGTGGAAGCCGCAGGCGCGCTCGCCGATGCGTGGGATCGGGTCGCCGCCACGGTGGGCGGCCTGGCCACGGCGATCGGCAGCGCCCTCGCGCCGACGCTGCTGAACGCAGCCCAGGCGGTGACGACGTTTCTGGTCGGCCTGCGTGGATGGATTGATCGCAACCAGGGCTTGGTGGTCGGACTGCTCGGCCTCGGTGTGGTGCTGGGAAGCGTCGGCCTCGGACTGGTCGCCCTCGGCATCACCGCGTCAGCGGTGGGCACCGGGTTGGGCGTACTCGCATCCATCGCCAGCGCGGCAGGAGCGGCGTTCATCTTTCTCGGCGGCGTTCTTGGATCGCTACTGACGCCGATGGCGGCGGTGATCGCTGGCGTGGTGGCGCTCGGCGTGGTGATCGTCACGCAGACCCAGACCGGCCAGCAGGCACTCGGGCTGCTCGGCGCGGGATTCCAGACGCTGGAAGGCGACGCGGTCGCGGCGTGGGGTGGCATCGCTGATGCGCTGGCGGCCGGCGATATCGGCCTCGCGGCCAAGATCGTGTGGGCGACGTTGAAGCTGGAGTGGGAGCGCGGCACCAGCTTCCTGCTGAACTTCTGGGACGCGGCGATTGCCGGCTTTGCCAAAATCTTCGCCACGACTTGGTTCGGCGTCCAAGAGGTGTTTTGGACGGTGGTGAACAGCATCGCTGATGCCTGGGACGCAGTGGTCGGTGGCATTACGAAGCTTTGGAACGACGCGGTCGGCTCCATCGCCAGCAAACTGGCGAGCCTGCTGGAACTGCTGGGGATCGCCGACCAAGGCCTGACCTTGACTGTCGAGCAGCAGACGACCTCGGACAACCAGGCGGTGGATGATCGCCGGGCGCAGCGCAGCCAGACGCGCGACCAGGGCGTCGCCTCGATCGAGGCCGATCGCCAGTCGGTGTTGCAAGGCCTCTCGCAAGATCTCACCGACAAGCTCACCCAACGTGACGGTGGCGTGGATGCGGCACGCGCGGAACTGGACGCGGCCTTGGCCGAGGCGCGTCAGCAGCGCACCAAGGTCACCGAACGGATGTCCGGCGCGGGCGACAACAACCCGCCGACTCCAGATCCCGCTGCCACGGGATTGCCCGACCTGTCGGCGCTCACCGACCAGCTCGCGCGGATGCCCGAGACGCTCGACGTGGCGGCGCAGAAGCTCGACGTGACCGGCTCGTTCAATGCCGCCGCGATCGGGCAGCTCGGTGTCGGCGACAGCACCGGTGAACGCACCGCGAAGGCGTCGGAAGAGACGGCCAAGAATACCCAGAAACTGCTGCGCGCTGCCGAGGACGGCCAACTGGTGTTTGGATAACCATGCCCGCCTCGCTCCACGAACTCTTCGCCGGCCGTACCGAGACCCTGAGCGACAAGCCCAAGGCCGAGATGCACTACGTCGTGCTCGACGCGGTGGACGAGGCCGAGGTTCGCGCCCTGGCCTTGGCGCAGGTGCCGCCGGTCTATGCCGGCATGTTCCTCAAATCGATCACGCTGGAGGAGCGTCTCAACGAGACGACTTGGAAGGTGACCGTCACCTACGAGGCAGCCGAGGCCTCGCAGCAAGACAACCCCGAGCCGACCTTCGCCTTCGACACCGGCGGCGGCACTCAGCACATCACGCAGTCACTGCAGACGGTCGGTCGTTACGGCCCCTCGGCGAGCACCGCCCTCGGCGGAGCGATCGGCTACGATGGACAGAACGTCGCCGGCGTCGACATCACCGTTCCAGTCTACCAGTTCTCGGAGACGCACTACCTCGACCCCAGCTTCGTCACCCAGGGCTACAAGCTGTCACTCTTCGGACTGACCGGCGCCGTGAACAGCTTTTCGTTTCGCGGCTTCCAGGCCGGCGAGGTGATCTTTCTCGGTGCCAGCGGCAGCCGTCGTGGCCTGGACGCGACCGACCGCTGGGAGATCAGCTACAAGTTCGCCGCCTCGCCGAACCGGTCGAACCTGTCGGTCGGCAGCATCAGCAACATCCAGAAGCGCGGCTGGGACTACCTGTGGGTGCAGTACGGCGATGACGTGGATCAGGCCGCCAAGGTGCTGATCAAGAAGCCAATCGCGGTCTACGTCGAGCAGGTCTATCCCTTCGCGTCGTTCGCCGGCTTGGGGATCGGCTCGTGACGCTCGCCAAGGTCGCGGCCGGGCAGCCGCTGAAGATCTCCGCCGAGACCTTCAACTCGTTCGTCGATGCCGCCACGGCCTACCAGGCCAGCCGGCAGTCACGCTCGGCCGATGGTGGCATGACAGTGGCGATCCCCGGCATCGTCCTGATCCGCAACGACTCGGGCACCGACCAGAGCCGCTTCGCCGTGCTCGGCCTCGACGATCCACTCATTCTGCCGAGCGAGAATCCGCAGGCGTTTCAGGAGCGCATCACCTTCAGCGGCATCTCGCCGGACAAGGATGATCACGCCAACCGCTTCTGCATCCTGCAGGAACCCATCGCCGCCAATGGCGTCGGCCGGGCGATGGTCGCCGGCGTCACGCCGATGCGCCTCGACATCGATGCCGAGGAGGACGAACTCGCGGCGATCGTCACCGACGAGACCGGCAGCTTGGCCACGGGCGACGAAGGCGGTGCGCGCATCCTGTGGAAAGAACCCGGCACTGGCGTGGCCTGGGGCATCGTCCAATTTCCCGCCGGTGGTGCTGCCGGCGGATCACCGAATCTCGTGCTGGACGTTACCGCCACCAATCACGCCTGGTTCGTCGGCGACGTGCTGCGCTGGACCGGTGCGACCTGGGCATTGGCGGATGCCGGTGTGGTCGGCTCCACCGATGTCCTGGCAGTGGTTGGCCGCATTCCTGACGTGGACACCGCGTTGCTGGTGCTGTGGGGCATCTGCTGTCTGGACGGTCTGACGCCACACACCGACTACTGGCTCGACCCCGGCGTGCCCGGTGGCCTAACGCCGACCAAGCCGAGCGAGAACGGCCGTCTGGTCCTGCACCATGCCCAGGATCGCCTCTGCGTCGTGCGCGCCGGAAGCGCCGGCGCTGGTGGCGGAGCCGAGCGCTTCGCCGACCTGACCGATGTGGATGTGATCACGGTCCCGCCCACGGATGAGCAGGCCGCGTTGTGGGATGCTGCTGCCGAACGCTGGAAGCCGCGCGACGTGATCGTCGCTGACCCGGTGCCCGCGCATCAGGTGCTCGCTGGGCCGGTGTCGGGAGCGGATGCCAAGCCAGAGTTCCGCGACTTCGAAGTTGGCGACCTGAAGGAGGTAGCTGGCACCAGCGTGCTCGCCAATGCCACCGGAGCGTCGGCTCGTCCGGCCGCGTTCGCAGCAACGACCGACGACCGCGCCCTGCTGCGCGTGGGCGGCACGCTCCAGTGGCTGCAGATCCCGACCGGCGCGTTTGCCGATGCCGCCGTGACGACGGGCAAGCTGGCCGATGGTGCGGTTACCGCCCCGAAGCTGGCCGCCAACGCCGTCACCACCGTCGCTGTGGCGGATGGCGCGATCACCGACGCCAAGATCGTGACCGTCGCCTGGGCCAAAATCACCGGCCCACCGCAGACCGCGATCCGCTGGCCCGATTGGGGCGAGGTCACCGGGAAACCATTTCAGTTCCCACCCACGCCGCACGACCACGCGGTGGGCGGCGACCTCACCGGCACGACGGCGAACGCCCAGATCGTGGCCGGCGCGGTGGGCACCGCCGAGATCGCCGATGGCGCCATCACCGATCCCAAGGTCGTCTCAGTGGCCTGGGCGAAGCTCACCAACGTTCCGGCGACCTTCCCGCCGGAACCGCACGACCACATCCTCGGCGGCGACCTCACTGGCACCACCGCCAACGCCCAGATCGCAGCAAACGCGGTGGGCACCGCCGAGTTGGCGGCGAACGCCGTCACCGGACCGAAGATCGCCGATGGCACCGTCACCAACGCCAAGCTGGTGAAGGACTACCTCACCATCGCCGGGGTTGACTACCACCTGGGCGATCCGGTAACCAACCTGCTGGCCAACCCGATGACCACGGTCGGCGATCTGATCGTCGGCGGGGCCACCGGTGCGCCGACGCGGCTGCCGGGCAATCCCGGCGGCACGCTGCAGATCCTGACCTCGAAGAGTGGCGTCACCTCGCTCATCAACCACACCCTGGATGCGCTGGAAGATGTGGCCGTCACCGCGCCGCTGGACAAGCAGGTGCTGGCTTATGACGCGGCCACGAGCACCTGGAAGAACAGCGCTGCCGCTGGCGGGACCAGCCACGGCCAGCATCCGGCGATGGTTGGAAAGATCACCGCCAAGACCGGCTCGAACGTCTACTCGATCACGCTCTACCCGGAGTACCCCAGCTTGGCCGTGGCCTGGATCACCAGCACCACGCAGCTCCAGGGCGATGGCACGAAGACCATTCCACCCAGCACCTGGACCATCGCATGTGGCGTGCTGAAGACCGGACAGGCCGGCACCGCCGTCGCCCACTACGACTTCTTCATCCAAGTCCCGGTGTGGATGTGATGCGATGACCGACGCCACGCCGCAATTCCTCGACCTTGGTTTGGGTTCGACCATACCCCGTCCCCTTGGACTGCGGGCCGGAGATTTTCCACAGCAGGCCAACGCCGCAGCTTTCCGCTTCTGGACGGTGGGCATCTCCGACCGCGCGATCCGTCAACCGTTCGGTGATTCGGTCGGCACGCCGCTGCACTACGAGTACGACCTCAGCCCATCGCATGTGGTCGGCATCTCCTGCACCGGCGATCCGGAAAACCCGGACGACCGCTCGATCGTCCAATCGGCGCAGAACAACCCGCCGCAGGTCGGCCGCGTCTTCACCACCTGGTGGTGGTTCGATTGGCGGCACAGCACGGCGAGCGGGTTCGCTGCCTGGAACTGCAACCTCGCCTCGCGGTCGGTGAACGCCTACCTTGGGCAGCAGACGCGCGGTGGTACTGATCGGCCGGTGCTAGCGGTGACCGGGCTCACCGCCAACGGCGGGAACAGCCTGAGCACGCTGACGGATGTCACCATCCAGGCGCCGGGGAACGCGACCAAAGCCACCGTGGACAGTCCGCTGCTCGCGGAGGATGGCAGCGCGGCGGCACCGCTTCCCTTGCGGGTGCCGTGTTGGGTCGGTCGCTACGGCTTCCGTGGAGCGGTGGGCCAAGTGCTCACCGCCGGCAGCACCAGCCAGAACCTCGGCTTCTTCTTGAAGCTCAAGCCGCTAGCCCTGGGGTTCAGCGAAAACGCCGCCGCGCTCAAGCTCGAATTCACAGCCGCAACCGCCGAGTACGGCTGCGAAGTCTACGGGGCCTTGGGCTACACGATGTGGTTCATGCAGAACCCGGCGACCTATCTCGACCCGGATTACAACCAGCCCGGACCGATCTATCCCTGCCGGGTCTATGGCCAAGCGTGCTGGAAATCCATCGAGCAGACAGCCTATGCCCAGGTCTTCCTCACACCCATCGGCGATGCCTGGCAGGCGGTGGTGGCCATCCAGCAGGTGATCATGAACCGCACCGCTTCCGGCGGTCGGTACATCATCTACGGGAACTTCGTCCCCGGTTACTACACCGAGTGGGGCAGCATCACCCAGACCAAGCCGGCTGGGGACGTCTCAGCGACGACCATTGCCTTTGGCACCACGACCACCGTCACCCGGAATCTGTTCTCCGGCGAAGCCGCGCTCACGGTCCAGATCACCGTCTCGGCCACCGGCAAGATCACCACCTGCGAAGCCCGCATCACCCGCAACGTCTCGGTCGGCAACCTCGGTGCCGGCTGGCACGACAAATTTGCGCGGCTGTAGGAGCACCGCATGGCCCTGGTCCTCAATCAGATCGTGCGCGTGCGGGTGGCGATGGTGCTCGACACCGCCGACAATTCCGTTGGGCAGGTCTACGACGACGAGACCGCCCATTGGACCGACCTGGTGTGGATCGATGTCGCCAACTCCACTGCCATGCCGTTCGAGTTCGGCAACGTGGAGTTCTTTGCCGAGGTGGCCTCGCTCGCACTCACACGCTTCGGCGTCACTCGCCCCGGCGTGCGCCTGCGTGCGTGGCGCTCCGGCGGTGACCGCGCTGACGAGTACGAGATCCTCGTCAGCGGCAGCACGACCTACAACCAGGCTAAGCTCCAGCGCGGCGGCGCGGATCTCATGACCACGCTGCCTGGCCTCGGTGCGGTGCTCAACAAGGTGCGCGTCCGCACGCTGCGCGATCAACGAGTGGGCTGGACCGGACGCGTGCCAGCGGCGCTGTCGTGGGACCGGTCGACTCTCGCCATCCGCAAGCGGATCAAGTACGGCGCCGACTCCACCTATGAGCAGGATTACCTCTCCGGCGTATCGGGCTTCGCCGGCAGTCTCGGCGCCCTCAACACCTGGCTCGCGGCCAACCAGCCCGAGTTCGGCGCGGCGCTCACCATCAGCAGCACACTGGAGTTCTCCCGTCCACAGACCCAGGTGAACTGGACCTACCGCAACAAATACGTCGGCGTGTTCACGGCGCATCTGAACCTCGCCTTCGATGGCTCGTCCTGGCTCTGGGCGACGCGCGGGGCGCTCATCCGGCAGACCTCGAATGAACTGACCGCGGATGTCTGCGGTGGGCGCACGGGAGTTCGGCTGTTCTACGGCGACACCATCCAGGTCAGCACTGCCAATGCGGCGTACCTCGGCGCCGGTCAGCTCTCGAACGGCACGACCAATGGCACGGTCACCACACCAGCAGCAGGCGGCGGTACGGTCACCATCTCTCCACGCGCCGGGCTCTTTTCCAGCGGCACGACGAACTGTGGCGTGGACCTCACGCTCACCGTCACTCCCAAGGGTCGCGTCACGAATGTCAGTGTCGCCGGCTACTCCAGCGATGGGACGGTGGAGAGCGTCTCGACGTGGGGCGCCTGCAAAACCGAAGGAGGGTATCTCGCATGACGGTCTTCCTGCCCTGGTTCGGTCATTTCGGCGATCTCGTCCGCGATGTGCTGCCGTGGATCTGGGTGCATTACCAGCCCGGCGACATCATCGGCGGGAATCCCGCGCACGCCGCACTGTACCCGGCCGTGCCCGACTCTCGCCTGTGGGCTCCGGTGATGAGCCGGTATCCCGATGGCTACGACTACGGCATCCGCCCGGACGTCCTCATCGAGGATCTGCGCCACATCGCGCAGGAACACTGGCCACGCGCTAACCTCCGCGCGTGGGAGCCGAACGGTGAGTCCTATCCCAAGCCGGCCATCGCTCTGCCAGAGCCGTATCCGGTGGACGTCGTCCTCGCTCCGCGCGCGAAGCCCTACGCCGACGCCAAGAATGGCTGGCCGTGGGCCGCGCTGGCTGCCGAAATCCAAGCGCGCGGTTGGACGGTCGGCCTTGCCGGATCGCGGGCCGAAAGCGTCGACGTTTCTGCCGACGTGCGTGCGTGGGATCTCGATGCGATCGGCGACGCGGTGACGGGCACGCTGCGTTTGCTACGCGGAGCACGTGTGGTAGTGACCCTCGACTCCGGCATTGGGCATCTCGCCTCGCTGGTGGACACGCCACAACTCGTGCTCTATCCGCAGCGCGGTGACGAGCGTCGCTCCCTGGTGCTGCGCGACGGCATGCCGGTAACCATGCGCTTCGCCGACATGCACCGCTGGAACCAGCGCCTCTGCCTGCCGGTCTGGGGCGGCATCCCTGAAACCATCGCCGCCATTGAGGAGATGCTCACGCGCATGCGCGTGGTGCCCGGTTCCATCGACGCCTGGAAAGGCCGCTCGGTCTCGTCGATCCCTGGATGGACGAAGCCCGAGACCATTGTCCTGCGTGAGCCAGATCGGTCGCTGGTCATGCGCGAGACGGGCAACGACCTAATCGACACGGCGCCGCTGGACGATCGGCCAACTCCACCGACAGCGGAGGAGATCGATCGCCGCCGAGCCTCCTGCTTGACCTGTGACCGCTACCGTCCCGGCAACGACCAGTGCGCTCTCTGCGGGTGCGGTTTCGTCATCGCCGAGCGCATTCGATCGCCGGTGGCGCGCTGCCCCGGAGGCCGCTGGTGAAGTGCCTCGCCGCCACCACCTGTCCTGACCTGAAACCCTCGGCCTGTTCGGGCCTGACGGTCACGGAGTGCAACGTCTGCCCGCTCGACGAGCGCCCGCCGCAACCCTGCGGCCAGGCCACCGCCAGCGGCGGTCAGGGCACCACCAAGACCCGCCACGGCCTCGGCCCCACCGCCGGCCTTGTGCGGATCACCTATGACATGTACTCGATCCCGGACCGGCTCGACTGCTTCTACAAGGGTGTCCTGGTCGCCTCGACCGGCGGACTAGTGTCGGGATCGGCGACGTTGCAGTGGGCCTACAATCCGCAGCCGGGTGATCCGTCGTGGTGCCTCGTGGTGATGAGCGCCCCGAACAGCGGCACGGCGTGGGTCTACACGCTAGACTGTCCATCCTGACCATCCGCAAGTCCTTGCTGCTTCCTCAAGTGTGGCGGCCCCTACCATCGCCTAGCGCAATTGTTCAATTGCCTCGGCTTCCAAGTCCAGGACGCTCCTCCCATGCGGGTTAACCTGCTCCGACGCCTCATCCGCCAGCTCGCAGATAGTCCCCAGCCCGATCTTCGGCGTCTGGCCGAGGACATCGTGGTCGATGAGGAACGCCTCGGTCACGCTCAGGTGGCGCGCGAGCTCAAAACGATTATGGAGAAAGGCTTAGATGCCCCCGATCGACGGGTAGGTGCCCCGGAGGTGCTGAAACCTCTTCCCAATGTGAGTTCCGGCCCTGGTGGCAGTCCAGTAGCATCGAGGGATGGTGCGTTCCTCGGTGTGCTAGCGCACCCAGAGAATCTGCGCAGCGCCATGGTACTGCCATCGTCAGTCGATGCCCAATTCCGACGTATCGAAACCGAATACACGCGCCGCGATGAATTAGCGAAATTTGGCCTTCGTCCACGTCGTCGAATTCTCCTCCACGGGCCACCTGGATGCGGGAAAACGCTCGGAGCGGAGCGACTTGCGCACAATCTTGGCCTTCAACTCTATAAAGTGCATTTTGACGCAGTTGTGTCGAGCTATCTAGGAGAAACGGCGACCAATCTTCGCAAGATTTTCGACGCCTGCCGGACTGGATCGCGCCTGCTGCTCCTAGATGAATGCGATACCATCGCTAGCTCTCGCACGGGCGATAGGCAGGATGTTGGTGAAATGGCCAGAACGGTCAATGCATTGCTCGATCTCGTGGAGAGTTTTGATGGCCCTGGCCTCCTTGTAGCCACGACGAATCTTTACAGCCGTCTTGATCACGCAATTTTCCGTCGCTTTGACGATATTATTGAGATTCCCAAGCCCGGCCTGAATGAGATCGAACAGTTGCTTCGCCTCCACCTTTCCAATCTACCACTGAAAACCGGGTTTCCATTCAAGAAGATTTCAAAGTCACTCGAACATTCGTCTGCTGCGCGTGTCGTCCGCGTTGCCGAAGAATCAGCGAAGGATTTTGTGCTAGAAGGTAACATTAAAGCCCTGTCCCTTAAGCACATTGAAAGTGCGATAGCACATGTGCCCAAGGATGGGATAGCGATGAATAGCTGAAATACCTACATGCCAGCTTCTACGCATCCTCATTTACCCTTAGTTCAGGTACAGCAGGGGAAACGGCGAAAAAAAAAGAGAGGATTACCCGGTCCCCCAGCAGGTGATCTAACCAAAGCTATTTTGGCCAGTCCGACCGCCATGAACCAACATTCGCTGGGATTGCGGAATGGAGTTCAGAGAGCGCTTGGCAGGCAACAGGTCAATTCGCAAAATTATCCAGATTTACCCACGGGCATACCGTTCTTTCTGCGCGTCGACCCCGCTGCCATCGATGACAGCAAGTGGGAGGCCGAGGGAATCGAACTTCTCGCGGAACTTGATGACGGGTTGATCATTTCATTTTCACAAGACACCAATCTTCAAGAATTACTCGCTAAGATAGACGCACTTGGCCGGGGCGACGTCAAGAAAATGGCCTCGGTTTGGGAGATCATCGAAGCAGACGAACGCCAACGGCGAACTCTGATGTGCGGTGCTGGCTTGACCGATCGATTAAATCAGGTTGGCCAAGCTGATGAAATCTCTATTACCATTGTGATTGGAACGTCCGGAATTCGTGGTGGCGATATCGAGGCACACGATGAAGGCCAAGATTCCCATGGATATCGCCGCGCTGGTCGGCGAAAAAAACGTATTCAGCAATGGCGCGCCATTGCGCGAGAACGCATTCAGCAGTTGATGGCGTTCGTCTCCAGCAACCAGGGCAGATTTCTGCACGAACCAGATCATCCCTTCTTAAATGATTGGGCAGAGATAGAAACCCAACTGCCTCCGGCTACTGCTGACCTGTTGGCCAAAGAGTTACCTGCAGCATATAAAATATCGGCGTCAAGTGCGCACGGCAATCAGCCTCGTCGTTGGAAGATTCGTTTTCCCCTGCCCGATCTCCCTCCGTTTCCAGGAGGAAATCCGCCACGGTCTGAAGCGGGTCGCGCGCGCGAGCGCGAATTGCAGCGGCAAGCAATGGAGCAGCGCGATGAGATTGTCCTGCGAGCGAGCAATGAGGTCCAACGGCAACTGCGGGTGGCGGGGATTCGTCATGACTACGATGCTTGGGATTTCACAGAACCTGATGTCTCAGAACCAGAACCGCCCCAAGAAATCTGCTGCGTCGTAATTTTATCAAAACAAGGAATTGAAGCCTTATTAAAAGCATACCCTCACCTCGTTTACGTTGAGGAAGTCCCGCCTCTGATTTGCGACGCCGGAGACGGTGTCGGATCGGAGGCGCTACCAGATCCTATTCCCGGTCCACCGCACGAAGATGCTCCTACCGTGGGAATTATCGACAGCGGCATTCAAGAAGACCACCCCCTGATAAAGGATGCTGTGCTGACCACCGTCAGCCGCAGCTTTTTGCCAGGCGATGCCGATGTTGCTGATCGAGTGCAGCCGTCTGGTCACGGAACCCTGGTAGCCGGCGCAGTTCTGTATCCTCATCCCGATCACTGCCTGGCTCAACCAGATGGCCGCCACCCTTGCTGGTTACTCAACTTGCGCGTCCTCAGCGATGACGGCTACCTTCATCCGGGGCTCTGTTCCACCGTGGCAACCTGGGCGACCGTTCATTACGGGCGGCGTTTCGGGGCACGCATCTTTAATCAGTCGATAAGTGCTGATTCGCCATTCGACCCCCAAGGGCACATGGATCCCTGGGCTGCCATGATTGACCTGCTCAGTGCCACTGAGGATGTGCTCATGGTCGTTCCCACCGGCAATCTTCCACCGGGGCACATCCAACAGCTTCTTGCCGCAGGTCACACCTACCCAGCCTATCTTATCCAGAATGCGCACAGGCTCGCCTCCCCTGCAGGCGCTATGCACGCATTGGTGGTTGGGTCCCTTTCCTATCGAGAATGGCAGTCCCCCCCATGGCAACATATTGCTGGACCCAACTTGCCTTCGGCGTTCGCCCGTAGTGGCCCTGGGTGGTTTGATGAGGTTAAGCCTGATGTCGTTGCATTTGGCGGTGATTTTGCTTCTGACGCATCCAATAACGTAGGACACAATCATCCTCTTGGCCCACTTTTGCCTCATAGCACGTTATATGGGCGTGCCGCTGTCAGCCGCAGCATGAGTGGTAGCAGCTTCGCGGCCCCACAAGTAGCCGGGATCGCAGCCGCAATCGAGGCCAGCAATCCTAGCCTCACTGCACAAACAATCAGGGCACTCATCGCTAGTAGTGCGAGGTGGCCGGCTTGGGCAGAGAACGACGCGATGCGTCATGCCGAAGCCATTCGCCTACTTGGTTATGGGATCCCAGATCAGAGCCGCGCCATCGCCAACGATGAGCATCGCGTGACCATGGTTTCGGCTCCTGGCATTGCAGTGGGGGTCGATCAGGTTCATGTCTATGCGGTACCCGTACCTGCCATTCTTCGGCGCTCTGGTGTTCGAGTGCGAATAGACGTCACACTAGCATATGCCGGTATTCCCCGCATGCGTCGTAGGCATCATCGTCAATATCAGCATCTTTATGCTGAATGGCGCGCCGCTCATCAGCAGGAAGATTTAACTGATTTCTCCCAAAGGATGGATGCGGAATCAGCAGGCGAGCCACCAAATAACGCGGGGTCGCCTCTGCCGTGGCGAATCCGTCCCCAGCGAAATCATGGCATTCAGGGCGTTCGTGGCTCTGGGGGATCTCTACATAAGGATTGGTGCGTCCTCGATGGCCGACTTCTCCCAGAAGAGCTAGGTTTGACTGTCATTGGCCGACAGGGATGGGAGCGCGATTTGGAGGTGTGGATTCCAGAAATTCTTGCCGGAAAGTTCCAGAAATTCTTGCCGGATGTTGGAGGATGTCGCGTGCTGGTTTTGGTGCAAGTGGTCGGGCGACCTTCGGGCGGAGACTTGGGGGACTCTGTCC
>JACDGQ010000095.1 GCA_013821615.1 Planctomycetota bacterium | reverse complement strand
GTGCTGCCCGAGCCTTTCCCGGCCAACCCCTACGATCCCGCCGAGTTCGCCCTTGACGCGGTGTTGACCGCGCCCGACGGCAGCGAGCAGCGCGTCCCCGGCTTCGCGCGCGAGCCCATCCTGCTGCGCGACCGCGGCGACCGCGAGGACGCGGTGCCGGACGGTCCGACCGCCTTCGCCGTGCGCTTCCGCGCGCGTACGCCCGGCACCTGGCAGGTGCGCCTGGAGGCGCGCTGGGGCGCCGGTCGCACGGTCACCAGCCGGTTGCCGGATCTCACTGTCGCCGGCGCGCCGTGGGACGGCTACGCGCGCGTTGATCACGAAGATCCGCGTTTCTTCAGCGTCGGCGGCGCCTTCCACTGGCCGATCGGACTGAACCTGAATTCCGCCTACGACCTGCGCTCGCGCGACCGTCTCGCCACCAAGCTGACCCCCGACCGCGGCACGCTCGCCTACCTGCCGCGCATGGAACGTTTCGCCGCCGCCGGCGGCGATCTCGTCGAGATCTGGATGTCGAGCTGGAACCTGGCGCTGGAATGGCGCGCCGACTGGCCGGGGTTCGCCGGCATCGGGCGCTACAACCAGGCCAACGCCGAGCGCCTCGATCGCATCCTCGATGAGGCGTGGCAGCTGGGCATGCGCGTCAACCTGGTGATCAACAATCACGGTCAGGCCTCGCCCCAGGCCGACCGCGAGTGGAAGGACAACCCGCTCAACACCGCCAACGGCGGTCCGCTGACCGATCCGTACGCGGTGTTCACCGACCCGCGCGCGCTGGCCTACCAGGAGCGCCTGCGCCGTTACCTGGTCGCGCGCTACGCTGACCACCCCGCGGTGTTCGGCTGGAAGCTGTGGTCGGAGGTCAACCTCACCGCCGCCGGCGACCTGCGTCGCGGCGGCGGCAACATCCCCGACGCCGAGCGTCGCGAGACCCTGCTGCGCTGGCACGAGGCCGCCGCCGCGCGCTGGCACGCCCTCGACGGCTATGGCCACGGCGTGACCACGCACTGGGCCGGCGACTACCGCCGCCCCGATCGCGCCATCGTCGCCCTGCCCGGCATCGATTACATCTGCATCGACGCCTACCACGGTCAGAACCGTCGGCCCGCCGGCGCCCTCGACGGCCTGCTGACCGCACCCAACCCCGGCGACCTCATCGTCAACCTGCTGTGGC
Source organism: Planctomycetota bacterium (assembly GCA_013821615.1). GTDB lineage: Bacteria > Planctomycetota > UBA11346 > UBA11346 > UBA11346 > BOG-1363. The sequence goes on along the minus strand of JACDGQ010000095.1, from coordinate 7,744 downwards.
AGAGCACCCAGGACGCGGGCAACGGCCTGGCGCGCTTCAACAAGCCGCTGGTGGTCACCGAGTACGGCGCCTCGAGCCAGGGCGGTCCGCCGCCGCAGATGCTCGCCGAGTCCGCGTCGGGCGACTGGGCCGGGCTGGTCAGCGGCCACGGCGCGGCGCCGATGCTGTGGTGGTTCGAGTGGGTCGACCAGGGCGAGCACTGGCAACCCTACCGGGCGATCGCGCGCTTCCTGCAGGGCGAGGACCTGCGCGGCACGCAGGCGCACAGCGTGGTGCTGGCCGCGACCAGCGCCCAGGGCGAGCTGTGGACGCGCGCCTGGGCGCGACCGGGGCGCATGCTCGGCTACCTGGCCGACAGCCAGTGGGCGTGCACGGGCGAGGGCGCGGCGCTCCATCCCCAGGCCAGCGTCCAGATCGGCACCCAGATCGCCGCCGGCGACTGCCTGGTGCAATGGTGGAACGCCGACAGCGGCGAGGTGCTGGCCACCGAGACCATCGCCCACCCCGGCGGCGCGCTGGTCCTGGCCGCGCCGGCGTTCGCGCGGCACCTCGCGTTCAAACTCATCCGCAACGTGGTGACTTCGCCCTGAGTGGACCGCGGAGGCGGAATGGTGTAGTGAGAAGTGCGACGTGCGGAGTGCTTGTGGATCGGACGCTGCACCCTGCGCCACATGCCCCGCGTGGGAATTGCAGGTCGCCTCGCCAGCCCATTGCCTCTTCGGCACGACGGTCACCCCGCACTCCGCACCCCGCACTCCGCACTCTGACCCGCACCCCAACCAACCAGCCACCGCACAGCAGGTCGCACCATGCACACGACCTGACGATCATCCTTGCCCGCCTGGGGAACCGGTGGTACCTCCCGTGAGCGCATGTGCGCGGAGGGGCGATGGCTGGCACCGTTGGCAAACGATCCGTGCAGCCGCCCGCGCCCACCTTCCTGCGCAGTCCACGCCTGACCGTCGAGATCGCCGCCCCGGGCAGTGGCTACGCCGGCGCGCGTTTCGACTGGTCGAGCTTCGTCACCCAGGTGACCCTGGACGGGCGCCACCGCTTCCTCGCGCCCGAGGCCCAGCGCCCGGGCGTCGGCACCGGCGGCAACGGCCTGTGCTGCGAATTCGACATCCTCGGCCCCGCCGGCTTCGCCGAGACCGCAGTCGGGGAGTCCTTCCCGAAATGGGGGGTCGGCCTGCTCACCCGGCCCGACGATCGCCCCTACGACTTCTCCAGGGCCTATCCGATCACGCCCTTCGCGCGGGCCACCACGGCCACGGCTACGCGTCTGGAATCCATCACCGAAGCTGAGCCGTGCCGCGGACTGGCGCTGCGCACGGAACGCGCGCTTGAGGTCGTGGACTGCGATCTGCTCAGCGACGTGACCGTGGTCAATACCGGCACGCGCGCCGTGCATACCCGCGAATACTGCCACAACTTCGCTTGCATCGACGGCCATGCGATCGGCCCCGACTACCGCCTCGAGCTGTCGCAGCCGCTGTGCGTCGACCAGCAGGACCCGTGGTTCAGGAGCACCGACAGCGTGCTGCACCCGCACCGTGTGGTGCCAGCGGGTGCGAACGCCTACGTCTGCGGACCACTCGACCCGGACCCGCGCGGCTTCACCTGGCGGCTGATGCACGTGCCGAGCGGGGTGTCGATCAGCGAGCAGGTGCTGTCCCAGCCTGGGCCAGCGCTATGCGCGGTGTGGGCAACCGGCCACGTCATCTGCCCGGAGGTGTTCGTCGATGCCGTGCTCGCGCCCGGAGAACGGCGTTCGTGGCGGCGGCGCTACGCGTTCGCGGTCGGACTCGAGGCCTGAGCGGGGGCCACCGGCGACGGTGCATGCGGCTTGGGCGCTGCGATCACCGGTGGCTGGATCTCGAGCGGGTGGAGGTCCGCGAACGGCACGATCGCCGGATGGGCGTCGCGGGCGTGCAGCTCGGCGAACGGCTCGATCACCCGCGGCTCGTCGAGCGGCTGGATCTCGCTGGGGTGCAGGATCGCGGGCACCAGCGCCTGGACATCGCCATCATGGATCACCGCCGGCTCGATCTGCTCCGGCTCGAGATCGATCTCCTCCGCCGGAATGAGCAGGAAGTCGATGACCTCGGGACGCTTGGCCGCGCGCAGGCGCAGGCCGATCATATCGGATCCGGCGAAGACTTCGCGGTTGACCTGACGGCCGTTCATCGGCGGCAGTATAAGCCGCAGCGGCTGTCTGCCAGAGCTGCTTGGGCGTGCCGGGACAGGGGCGGGACCTCGGCGGGTGCGGTGGGGGCGGTTCAGAGTGCGTTCCAGGTCGGGAGGTGGTAGCGCTCCAGGTGGTGCGCTCCAGGACGACCCGGCCGCCGCTGCGGCGGTGTGATATCCGCCTGACCGGAGGGTGGGACTTTACCCCTGGGGTTGCCGGCTCCCCACGTCACAAACGGCGCCTTCATCATGGCAAGGGCGAGAGCATGACGACGGCCTCCGAGAACCTCCGGTTCATCTGCAACTCCTGTGGCTTCCGGGCACGCATCCCCGTCGCCTACAAGGGCAAGGTCATCCTCTGCCCCGGCTGCCAGGCGATGAAGATTGTCGCGGCCGACGGCAGCGACCCCACCGGCAGCACTGTGGCGGTGCGCCGCGTCGAGACCGCGACCACCCCGGTCGGGACCTACAGCACCCCGGACGCCACGGGCAAGATCCGCTTCACCTGCAGCGCGTGCGGCTACCTCGCCAAGCTGGGCATCCACTATGCCGGCAAGGCCATCGCCTGCCCATCCTGCGAGTCGCCCCAGCTCATCCCCCCCCTGGCACCCACCGCGGTCGCCGCGCCCAAGGCCGAGATCGAGCTGGCCCTGGACCTGAGTGCGCCCAGCGCGCCCGAAGCAGCCCCTGCGCCCGCGGCCAGGTCCGCCCCGGCAGCGCCGACCGCGCCCGTCGCCCCCGCCCCAGTCGAGGAGGCTGACTTCTCCCTGGATGAGCCCGAGACCAAAGCCAAGCCCGAGCTCTCTGCAAAACCCGCGCTGCGCACCCCTGCCGCTCTGCCGAGGAACCGCGCCGACGAACCTGCCGCCGTCACCGGACCCGGCCTGGAGGAGCTCATGGAAGCGACGCCACCCCCCGCACCGCCCAAGCCGGCGGCCAAACCCATCCCGCGCGGCAAGCCGGCCGCATCCGTCGCGCCTGCTGCGGCCGCGCCTGCTGAGCAGCCGACTCCCAGGCCCAAGATCGGCGGGGTGGTGCGCCGTGGCAACAAACCGGTCGATGCGGACGAGGAGGACGTCGCCGACGAGGATGCCGACGGCACCGACACCCCGCCGGCCAAGCCGAAGGTGTCGCTCAACCCCGCTGGCGGGAACGGCTCACTGGTCGAGCAACTCAAGCAGCCGCCCGCGCTCTACGTGACCATCCTCGCCGCGGTGACCACGGTGCTGACGATCGCCTTCCTGATCCTCTGGCGGCTGAGCGCCGGTGCCGCCACGACCGAGCACGAGCGCGCCGAAAGCTACACCGGCAAGTTCGAAACCGAGTCCAAGGCCCACCGCGACGCCGTGCTCGAGCGCGATGGTCAGGCCAGCGAGCTGCAGAAGGCCAATGCCAAGCTCGAGGCGGCCCTGGCCGCCGGCCGGAAGACCACGGCCGCGCTCGCCACCGCGGAGTCCGAGAACCAGGCCGCGAAGGCCGATGCCGATGGCGAGCGCACCCAGCGCAAGGCCGCCGAGGGCAAGCTCGACGCCGCCCTGGCCAAGGCCGCCAAGGCCGAGGTCGATCGCGACGAGACGCTGCGCCAGCTGCTCGAGAAGATCAAGGCGCTCAAGGAGGAGACCGCCATGCGCAAGCAGTTCCAGGACCGCGTCAAGGAACTGGACGCGAAGACCAAGTAGACGGTCCCCGTCAGGCATCTACGCTCTGCCCCGGAGAGCTCCATGCGCAAGCGCCTGATCCTGGCCCTGCTCGGCACCGCCGTCTACGCGACGGGCGCCGAGCGCCCGCCGTTCTACCTCGATGGCGGCTGGGGCTATCCCGCGCACGGCGACACCCGCGCCGCGACCACGCCGCACGGCTACCACATCGGCGCCGGCTACGCCGACAACGAGACCGGGCTGGTCGGCTACCCCGCGGTCGACTTCGATTGGACGCACTGTTCCGGCCCGGGCGAGAACAAGATGGACATTTTCAGCATCGACTACGCCGAGCGCGTACCGATCAGCGACGGCTTCTACGTCGGCGCCGGCCTCGGCAGTTTCTACGAAAAAGTCCACATCGTCGATCCCGACGGCACCACGCACGGCGGCAAGGCCCTGCGCATCGGCGGCCGCGCCATGGCCGGCATCGGCATCAACGACATGATTTTCGTGGAAGGCACCTACTTCTACAGCGGCAAGATCGGCGGCGTCGAGACCAGCGTGGTCGCGGTGTGCCTCGGCTTCTGGTTCTGAGCGGACCCGGCCCGTGAGCCAGCCCCAGGGCTTCGACCAGCGCGACGACCAGTCCGACCGCGCGCTGCGGCCGAAGCGCCTTGCCGATTTCACCGGCCAGGTGCCGGTGACGCGCAATCTCAGCCTGGCGATCCAGGCGGCGCGCCAGCGCAAGGAGCAGCTCGACCACGTGCTGCTCTCGGGGCCGCCCGGGCTCGGCAAGACCACGCTCGCGCACATCATGGCGGCGGAGATGGGCGCCGAGATCCGCGAGACCGCCGGCCCGCTGATCGAGAAGCCCGGCGACCTCGCCGGCATCCTCTCGTCGCTCAAGCAGGGCGCGGTGCTGTTCATCGACGAGATCCACAGCCTCAAGCGCGTGGTCGAGGAATACCTCTATTCGGCGATGGAGGACTTCCGCATCACCATCCAACTCGGCGAGGGCGCGACCACCCAGGCGCTGACCCTGACCCTGCCGCCCTTCACCCTGGTCGGCGCGACCACGCGCGAGGGCCAGCTGTCGGCGCCGTTCCGCTCGCGCTTCGGCATCCGCGAGCGCCTCGATCTGTATTCGCCCGACGAGCTCGGCCGCATCCTGGCGCGCTCTGCAACGCTGCTTGGCGTCGCGGCGGACGCGCCCGGCTTGGCGACCATCGCGCGGCGCAGCCGCGGCACTGCGCGCTACGCCAACAACCACCTGCGCCGCATCCGCGACCTCGCCCAGGTCAGCTACGGCAACCGCATCGACGTCGCCGTCGCCAACGAGGGCCTGGCCATGCTTGGCGTCGATGCCGCCGGCCTCACTGAGCTCGACCGCCGCATCCTCGGCTGCCTCGCCACCCACCGCCGCGCCGTCGGCCTCAAGACCGTGGCCGTGACCGTCGGCGAGGACGAGGCCACCATCGAGGACATCTACGAACCCTTCCTGATCCAGAGCGGCTACCTGGTCAAGACCCCCACCGGTCGCCTGCTGACCGTGAAGGCCTATCAGCACCTCGGCCTGACGCCGCCCGAGGCCGACGAGAACCAGCAGCGCCTGTTCTGAGCGCGATACGGGTGCGAGGTGCGAGGTGCGAGCCTCATCGCCCCGCTCTCGCCGCTCGCCATCGGCATCTCGATACCAGTCAATTTTTGCCGTTGCAGTCGCTACGAGAGCAGCAGGAACCAGCAAACGGACACGCGTGATTTCAGCGGCTTGCGCCAAGTATCCCGAGCGTCGCTTGCGGCCGCTCTAAAGTTTAGGTCACAAGCGCAGAGCGCGCCGTTTTTGACCATGCGCATGCACCTCGACGTGATGTTTTGCGGCCTCTTCTGCTGCTTTTTGGCCCAAGCCGGCGAAGCGCTGGTCACCATCGACGCCACCACGGTCATCGGTCCGGTGAACCGTCTGGTCTTGGGTGGAAATCTCCAAGCCGAGCCAGCAGGGGAGGACATCTCCGCCAATCGCGGCGGCGGGATCTGGGATCCAGAACGACGCGCTCCGGTTCAGGAGGTGATGGCGGCGGTGCGACGAGCCGGGATCACCAGCTTGCGCTATCCCGGCGGCTGCTGGGCGCATTATTGGGATTGGCGTTTGGCGGTCGGTCCCGTGGAAAAACGTCCACAGCGGCGTTTTGGCTTGCCGGAGTTTCTCGCAGTCTGTGCCGAACTTGGGGTGGAGCCGATCATCACACTGCCCGATTTCCTTCCCAGTGCAGATGAAGCGCAGGTGTTCGCCGAGTTAGCCCGATACCTGCGAGCACCAGTGGGACGCACTAGCACCGGCGGTGCCGATGCCGCGGCGCTGCGCGAACGCGATGGACGACGGGAACCGTGGCCGGTGGTGCGCTTTGAATACGGCAACGAGACCTTTCACGGTGGTCACCACGATTTCGCTGAATTGTTCGCCGGTCACCTGGAACGGCGCACGCCGGCTGAATACGTTCAACGCTTTCATGCGGTGCGCGCGGCGATGCGCGGCGTTGACCATGCGGTGCTGGTCGGCGCGGTGCTCGACAATGATCTGTCGGACCCGTGGGCGCCGTGGATGCGCACGGTGATCACGGGCGTGGCCAAGGACGCGGACTTTCTGATCACGCATCTCTATTATCCAAACGTCAATGACGCCGATGCCGCTGGCTTGCCGATACCCGCCGTGTTCCGCGCTGCATTCACCGCACCACGGCAACTGGAACGACGACTGAACGATCTGCACAGCCTCATCCACGCCACTGCCGGTCGTGACGTGCCGTTGGCTATCACCGAGTTCAACGCCAATTTCTCACTGCGCGAACCAGCGCTGCGCTTCAGCTTGGGCGCGGCGGTGATGAGCACCGATCTGACGCTGATGCTGTTGGAACAACCGCACATCGATTGCGCGCACTATTGGCAGACCCTCGATAGTTACTGGGGCACCGTGGCGACCAGCGGACCGGCCTTGCGCTTGCGTCCGGCACACCTGACGCAAGCGCTGCTGCAACGGCATTTGGGATCAGAGCGCCTGGCTTGCACAGTTGCCTGCGCAGCGATCGAAAGTGATGGTGGTTGGGGCGTGTTGCCGGCACGTGGTACGGCAGGCGACGCCGGTCCGCTCGATGTGCCGCGACCGCTGAACGGAGACTGGGCCATCGGCACCTTGGCTGATGCTACCGCGAGAGTGGTGGGCGACACGTTGCGCATTGAACTGCACGACGCGGGGAAGGAACTCGATTGGTATCAGGCCAGCAGGATCGTCGGTGTAGAACGGGCCGATCGCTGGCGCATCACCGCCGAAGTTCGTACCCAGGGACTGCGCTCCTCCGGTGTGCAGTTGCAGGTCGGCGATGTGCGCGGTTGGGAAGCGACCAAATCGGTCGCGTTGTCTGCACCAGTCACCGCCGCTCAATGGACCACCATCAGCGTCGATTACCTGCCGCTGCACGACACCAACGCCATCAGCATCATCCCACGCCGCCGCGCTGCCCGCGAGGCCGGCGTGATCGAGGTCCGCAATATGCAGATGCAACCCTGGCGCGAACGTTCACTTGGTGCCACGCCGGAACTGTCGGCGCTCGCGACCCGTCACGATGCCAAGCTCACATCCGTGGTGTTGATCAACCGTCGCCTGGATGCGCCGCTGCCGGTACGCATCAGCGGACTACGCGCGGGTGAGGTCACTGCCGAAGTCGTGACCGGACCAACCGTCGACGCGACCAACGAGCACGGTGAGGTCGTTCGTCTAGTGCCGCTGTCTACGACCAGCACCAACGGGGACATCACGTTGATCTTGCCGCCGCATAGCGTCGCCGGTGTACACATCGCCTTGCCCTGACGGCGATTCCCTTCCTTTGTAAGTGGAATTGTTGGCTTATCGGTGAGCGTCAATC
>JACDGQ010000094.1 GCA_013821615.1 Planctomycetota bacterium | reverse complement strand
GGACGCGGTCCTGCAGGCGCTGCAGGGACTGCTCGACCAGTTCGCGCAGGCGGTCGTGCTCGTCGAAGCGCTGCTCGTGCAGGGTCTCGGCGAGCAGCGGCGCGAACTCGGCCTGCTTGGTGGCGAGGCCCTTGACCTCGGCGAAGAGCAGGCCGTGCAGGCGTGAGAGGTCGGCGGCGTCGCCGGAGATGTCGCTCCACGCCCACAGGCCGCCGCACAGCGCGTTGAGCTGCGCCGAGCGCTGCGTGTAGTCGCGGCGCCCGACGCCGAGGCTGCCGATGGTCTGGGTCAGCACCGGCAGCAGGTCGAGATCGTCGCCGGTCAGCGGCGGCAGGCCGAAGGCGAGCACCTGATGGAGGATGCCGTTGGTGCCCGGGGTGAAGATGGTCAGCCCGGCACCGGCGTCGCGGCCTTCCGCCCAGCGGCGCGAGCGCGGCACGTCGCTGAGCTCGAGGTCGGGCAGCACGGCGGGATCGTCGTGGCTGGCTTGGCGCACGGCGAGCGCGGTGGCCTGGGTACGCACGCGCGTCCGGCCCGCATCGTCGAGAGCGGCGACCTCGGCAGCGACCTGGGCCTCTTCGCCGGCCTGCTGGCGGACGTGGAAACCGCGGTCGGGCAGGGCGCTGAACAGCGCGCGGTGCGGGTTGTCGAGGAAGCGCCGGCGGATCTCGCCCTGGATGAAGCCGGGCGCGGCCGAGCGCTGCTGCAGGCGCGCGATGGCCGGCGCCTGGTCGAGGAAGGGCAGCGGGTCGACGCCATGGTTCCACGGCGCGAGCAGGCGGAAGCACAGCTCCAGGCCGTAGGGATAGTGGTCGCCGTGGATCTCGCGGCGCGCCAGCTCGAGCTGGTGCAGCGCGGCGTCAAGCTCGGCCGCGGGCACGCCATCGCGCGCCACCGTCTCGAGGGTCGCAAGCACCAGCGGCACCAGCTTGGGGTAGTCGGCCTGGGCGATGCCGGCGAGCTCGGCGGTGAACAGTCCGGTGCGGTAGCTGGCGCCATAGCCGCTGCCGCCGGTGCTGCGGCCCAGGCCGCTGTTCTCCAACGCCAGGCGCAGCGGCGCGCCGGCGTGGCCGAGCAGCAGGCGGTCGAGCAGCTCGCTGGTCAGCACCTCGTCGAGGTCGGCGGTGTCGTCTTGCGCCCAGGTCAGCGCCACGCTGGTGACGTCGAGCTCGTCCTGGCCCTCGCCCCACGGCACCGGCACCACCACCTGCTGCGGCGCGGCCAGGCGCGGTTGCAGGCCGGGCGGCGGCAGCGCCACGCCATTGTCGCCGCTCAGATAGGGCGCGAGGCGCGCGTGCACGGTCGGGGCGGGCTGGTTGCCGTAGGTGACGATGCAGGCGTTGGCCGGGCGGTAGCAGCGGCGGTGGAAGGCGACCAGATCGCGGTGGGTCAGCGCCGGGATGTCGGCCGGTTCGCCGCCGTAGTTGTGGCGGTAGCAGGTGTCGGGCAGCAGCGCGCGCGCGGTGGCGCTGCTGACCTGCTCGCTGGTGCCGTCCATGGCGCCCTTCATCTCGTTGAAGACCACCCCTTTGCGCATCCATTCCGGCTTGGGCGGCGTGGCCCCGGCGACGGGCTCGAGGCGGTGGCCCTCCTGGGCGAAGTCGAGCGGGTCGAGCAGCGGGCGGAAGGTCGCGTCGAGGTAGACGCCGAGCAGGTTGTCGTAGTCCTTGGCCACCTGGCTGGCGAAGGGGTAGGCCGTCATGTCCGGGAAGGTCATGGCGTTCATGAAGGTCTGCAGCGAGCGGCGCAGCATCTGGAAGAACGGATCGCGCACCGGGTAGCGCTGGCTGCCACACAGCGCGGTGTGCTCGAGGATGTGCGGCAGGCCGGTGCTGTCCTCGGGATTGGTGCGGAAGCCGATCACGAAGGCGCGGTGCTCGTCCGCGCAGGCCAGGTGGTAGTGGACGGCGCCGCAGGGGTGGTTCCAGGTCTCGACCGTCACGCCCAGGGCCGGGACCTCGCGGCGGGCGGTCAGGGAGAACGAGGCGGACTGGGGGATGGCGCTCATTCCGCCATCCTCGGGCGGGATGGGTCGAGGCAACGGCGGACCGCGGAGCGCCGAGGTGGGCGCCGCACCAACCACCACTGCTATCAAGGGACGCCTGACGAGACCGGTGGGCTTTGCCGCAGAGACGCAGAGGCAAGGCAGGAGGGCCGCAGAGACGAGCTCTTGGTCTGGAAGGAGAGGGAGCCGGTCTCCATCCTCATGGCTTCTCAGAGGAGCATGGCGGTCCTCTGCGGCCCTCTGCGTCTGGCTCTGAGTCTCTGCGGCAATTCCCGAGCTATTGCGGCTTGAGCGTGATGACATGGACCAACCCACCGCCTTCCCTGGGCGTCTCCGGCGCGCGGCACCCATTCCGGATCGACCGCTTACTTCTGAGCCAGGGCGATCGCTGGTAAGGGGTTGGATGGCTGTCGCCGGTCGGGAACATCACCGGCGCAGGTGTCGCGCACGCCCTGGACGGCCGCCCGCGCTGCGGTTGCCCGCTGGCCGTCCATCGCGTATCCTCCCCTGCACATGCCCTCGACCCAGGAGCCCCGGCTCATCAACGACCGCTACGCCCTGATCCGCGAGATCGGGCGTGGTTCGACCGGCCGCGTCTTCTCGGCCTGGGACCAGGCGCTGGAGCGCGAGGTCGCGGTCAAGGTGCTGGACCCGCAGGTCGCCGGCCAAGAAGAGATCGCGCTGCGCTTCACCCAGGAGATCCGCTACACCGCCCGTCTGCAGCACCCAGGCATCGTCGCGGTCTACGAGGCGGGCACGACGCCGGATGGTGCATCCTGCTATGTCATGAGCCTGGCGCGCGGCATCAGCCTGGAGGCCCACCTCGAGAAGATCAAGGCCGCCAGCTCCAGCCACTGGCGGCAGTTCGCGCTCATCGAGCGCCTGACGCTGTTCCTCAAGCTGCTCGAGGTGATCTCCTACGCGCACAGCCAGGACATCGTCCACCGCGACCTCAAGCCCGCCAACATCATGATCGGCAATTACGGCGAGCTGTGGGTGCTCGATTGGGGTCTGGCGCGCAGCCTGCGCGAGGAACGCCCGGCCCCGCCGCAGGCGCTGGAGAACGCCTTCGACGAGCTCTTCACCACGCCGAAGGAGATCGCCATCCAGGATGCGACGGTGATCATGGCGCCGGGGCAGGCCCCAGCGGTGAAGGGCACCGCGCGCACCAATCTGACCACCGCCACGCCGGGCAACCACGCCACCACGAGCCACTCCTCGGGGCGGCAGGCGCGCCCGGCCACCACTTCGCAGATCCGCATCGACGAGGCCAAGGTGCGCGCCGAGAGTGTGCGCATGCGCGCGGCCAGCTCGAGCAGCAGCCAGTCCCACTCCAGCTCGTCGTCGACCGGGCGCCTGGCGCGCAGCACCCATTTCGGCCAGGTGCTGGGCAGCCCGGCCTACATGTCGCCGGAGCAGGCCAAGGGCCAGGCCGGCGTCGCCGACAAGCGTGCGGACATCTATTCGCTGGGCGTGATCCTGTTCGAGCTGCTGACCCTGCACCCGCCCTGCGAGATGGCCGCGGACGAGCTGGTCATGACCTTCATCAAGCGCGTGCAGAACGGCGAGCGCAAGACCCTCAAGGACTGGTGGCCGGACGCGCCCCAGGCACTGCACGTGATCACCGACTGGGCGCTGGCCGTCGACCCGCAGGACCGTTACCCCGACTGCGAGTGCTTCGGCGGCGAGCTGCGCACCCTGCTGTCGCAGCTCTCGGCCTCGTATTCCGAGGTCGAGCGTCAACGCCTGGCGCGCGAGCGCGAGGGCGCCTGGCTGCCCGCCGGCAGCTGGGACTTCGCCGCCTCGCCCGACCTCGGTCCGTTCTCGCCCGACAGCTTCGCCATCCTCGGCGACGTGGTCGGACAGGTGCAGCATCCAGAGATGGGCGGCCTGCTCCTCGGCGGCAACGGACTGCAAGTCTACCCCTTCACCGGCCCGCCCGCCGAGGACGTGCGCGTGCGCCTGTCCGTCGAGGTGGTGCGCGGCGCCGAGTTCTGGGTGTTCCTGCGCGGTGTGCCGCCCGGGCCTGCCTACCAGTTCCGCATCGGCGCCTACGAGGGCAAGTGGCTGACCATCGCGCGCGGCGAGGGCACCGACCTGGAGGTGCTGTCGCCGGAGTGGCTGACCATGCGCCCGCTGCGCGGGGCCGCGACCACGTCGAAGGAACGCGCGCGTTCGCACATCCGCGAGCTGGTCATCGAGGTGGTCGGCGCGCGCCTGGTGCTGACCCTCGACGACGAGCAGCCGCTGGTCTTCCAGGACATCCTGGTCAGCTCGCACGCCGCGCCCGCGCAGATGGCGATCGCCACCTGGAAATCGCAGATGGTGGTGCGCAAGCTCTCCGTCGAGCGTCGGCGCAGCCCGCTGATGGTGCCCAGCCACGCGGTCGCCAATGAACTGCTGCGCCAGGGCCTGCACTCGCTCGCCATCGACGCCTACCGGCGCTTCATGACCGAGCACGCCGAGACCGGCGAGGCCGTCGAGGCGCACTTCATGCTCTGCCTCGCCTACCAGCGCGCCGGGCTGAACGCCGCCGCCGAGGCGGAGATGCGCCACTTCCTGTCGCAGAACCTCGACCACCCGCTCGCCCAGGACGCGATCTTCGAGCTCGCCCGCCTGCGCGCCGCGACCGGCGGCGACGGCCTCGAGCGCGCGGTGCGCGAGATCCTCTCCTACCAGGAGTCGGGCGATTACGTGCGCTCGCGCTTCTGCCTGTGGCTGCTGCCGCAGATCGAAGAGGCCGCGCGCCTCGAGGGCCTCGCCCGCCACGTCGAGCGCGCCCTCGACCTGGTCAAGCAGCTGATCCGCGGCTCGCCCGACGAGCTGGTGATCATGGTTTCGTTCACCCTGGTGATCAGCACCAGCCTGTGCGCCTACCTCAACCACCTCTACGATCGCAACGACAACGAGCGCATCGCGGTGTTCCGCGAGAGCATGCGGCGCTGCCGCGGCATCGGCTTCAAGCTCGCGCTGCGCGACCCACGCACCCACACCGACGACCTCGCGCTCGCCCGCCACCTGATGCGCACCAACGACGCCAGCGAGACCCTGCTCCACCTGGGCCGCGGCGACGACGACGCGTTCGCGCTGCGCGATTACGTGCGCGACTTCTTCGTCATGCTCTCGCTGGGCTGCGAGGAGCAGCTGCTCGCCACCCTCGGCGGCGAGGACGTCACGCCGATCGAGCGCCTGCTGCGCGCCGGGCTGTGGGCGCGCAACAACCGCGACGAGCTGGCGCGCGCCGACCTCGAGTGGTGCTTCAAGCTCACCGACCTGGTCGAGGTCGAGCGCACTTCGCTGGTCCTGCTCTACGCCGCGCGCATGGGCTGCTACGGCCTCGGCTACCTGCCGTGGGAGCTGATGATCGACGGCCTGGCGGTCGCGCACGGCGGTGGCCTGGAGGCCGCGCCGCTGATCATGGTAGGCGGCTGGATCGCCGAGACCCTCGGGCGCACCGGCGACGCCGACAGCATCTACCGCACGCTCATCGCCGAGGGTTCCGGCGTCAGCCACCCGGCCCGCCAGGGCCTGGCGCGCATGGGGCGCGACGAGGGTACGCCGTCGGTGGGACATCCGGTCATCGCGGCGACGTGAGGGTTGGCGAAGAGCGGATAGGAACAGGGGACGCGGAGGACGGAGGAGGATGGACCGGCCTGGAGCACCTTTTTTCTACTCCGATTACTGATGGCCCCGGAGGTGATGGATCAAGCGTCGTATCACTAAGAAAAGGGGCTCCTCGTCATTCGGGGTGGATCCATTACCTACTCGGGTATCGTCGATCAAAAACAGGAATGACAGGATCGAACAAGAGGAACGGAGGAACAGAGGACAGCCAAGATCTGGCGATACCGTTTTTCCCGATTTCGCCTTTTCACTGTCTTCCTCCGTTTCTCCGTTCCTCTTGTTCGATCAGGTTTCGCTCTCCCCGCGATGGCCGGAAAGTTTCCACTTCGGACGACGAGGAACCAGAAAAGGAGCTACTCGTCGCCACCTCTCCTCCTCTCCCCTCCGCGTCTCCGCGCCTCCTGTTCTATCCGTTCCTCATCGCGCTCACGGCAGCAAATACACCGTCACCTCGTCCTGCACCGCGCGCGCGGCGCGGGTCAGGGTGAGGTGGCCGGTGCGCTCCTCGAGCAGGCCTTCGCCGATCAGCGCGTCGGCGCGCGGGCGCCAGCGTTCCTCGTGGTCGCCGGCCGCGGCGAGGTCGGCGGTGGCGACGCCCCCGGCCAGGCGCAGGCCGAGCATCCAGGTTTCGGCGAGCAGTTCGGCGGCGGTCAGGTGCTCGGTCTTCCACAGCGCGCCATCGCCGGCGGCGACGGCGGCGATGTAACGCGCGGGGTGCTTCTCGCGCGTGGTGCGCACGCCGGCCACGGTGCTGACGGCGCCGGCACCGGCGGCGTGGTAGTCGCGGCGCAGCCAGTAGGCGAGGTTATGCCGCGATTCCTGGCCGGCGCGCGCGAAGTTGCTGGTCTCGTAGGCCTCCAGCCCGAGCGCGGCGAGGCCGTCCCAGGCCTGGGCGAAGAGCGCGCGGCTGCGCTCCGGCGCGATGTCGGCGAGCTCGCCGCGCGCGCGCCGCGCGTGGAACTCGGTGCCGGTCTCGTAAGTCAGGTGGTAGACCGAGGCGTGGGCGAGATCGTGGCGGCGGTACAGCTCGAGATCGGCGTCCAGCTCCGCTGAGGTCTGCTCGGGCAGGCCCATGATCAGGTCGGCGCTGACGCGCGGCACCGCGGCGCGCGCCAGGGCCAGGGCGCGCTCGGCCTCGGCACCGCGGTGTACGCGGCCGAGGAAGGCGAGGTGGTGGTCGTGGGTCGACTGCACGCCCAGGCTGAGGCGGTTGACGCCGTGCGCGGCGAGGATGGCGAAGCGCTCCGCGTCGCTGCTGCCCGGGTTGGCCTCGCAGGTCCACTCGTAGCCGTCCGCCAGCAGCAGGTGGTCGCGCAGGCCGGCGAGCAGCCCCTCCAGCAGCCGGGGTCCGAGCAGGGTCGGGGTGCCGCCGCCGATGAACACCGTGTCGTAGGGACCGCGCGGCAGCCGCCGCACCTCGGCGAGCAGGGCCTGCACATAGGCCGCGTGCTCATCGTCGCGCCCGGCGATGGAGTTGAAGTCGCAGTACGGGCACTTGGCCTGGCAGTAGGGCACGTGCAGGTAGAGGTGGCGGACGTCCGGCATCGCTGGCAGTAGGGGAGGGGAGGAGGGGAAGGCAAGAGGGGGGAAGGGGGAGGCAAGAGGGCAGAAGGGGGAGGCAAGCGGGCAGAAGGGGAGGCAGGAGGGGGGAAGGGGAAGACAGGAAGACAGGAAGAAGGAGCAAAACACGGGGGCGGTGGATCGGGCCGGTGTCGGCAGACCTTGTAGGCGGTTCTCTCATGGCTGCCCTTCTTCCCTCCCACCCTCCTGCCTTCCCCTTCTCCCCTCCTGCTCCCTCCCCCTTCCTCACCGTTGTAGCCTTCAACGTCCCCACTAGCATCCATCCGCAGAGGACCTCGATGGCGTTGCTCAATTGGTCGATGACCATGGTCGGCTACCCGCCGCATGCGCGCAGCGCTTCCCGGGTGGTGGGCCTCACCCACATGAGCACCCATGAGGCGTTGAATTTCGCCGACAACCAGGGCATGGCCAACGGCTGGCTGCTGGTCGAGGGCTCCCAACCGCAGCTCGAGCGCGTCCAGGAGGGCACCCGCGTCGGCGTCAGCCTGCGCGAGATGCTCAGCGACAGCCGGGTGAGCAAGACCGAGGGCGTGGCGAGCGGCTCGGTGTTCTTCGTCGCCGGCGACCCGTCCACCGGCAAGCCGCCCGCCGACCGCAGCCTGATCGCCTGGGCCGAGGAGCGCAACCAGCCCTGGGTCGAAGTCATCGACAACGACGCCGCCTACTGGGGCGGCCTGGCCGATGCGCAGCTCGACCGCCTGTGCGCGTGGTTCCTGTGCCGGCGTCCGGCCGAGCAGGACTGGCGCAAGGTGCGCATCGAGCCGCGCCTGGCCGGGCGCCTGCGCCACGGCCTGGTCGAGCATGGCTGGACGCGCAACCTCGAGCTGGTCAAGACCGGTCGCCGCCTGAGCTGCGACCTGTGGGGCGGCGTGCACCGGCGCTGCATCCTCGACCACGCCAACAGCCCGGCGCCGGCCAAGGTCCAGATCGGCCTGCGCCTGACCCTCGAAGATGGCCAGTGGCTGGGCAAGGACATCGAGCAGCGCTGCCTGCTTTCCGATGACACCGGCAAGCTCCAGTTCGGCTCCGGCTATTATTCATCGACCTGACGCCCGGTCACCTGCTGACGTCGGGCGGGAGCGCCGCGCATGAACAAGGCCACCCTGGTCGCCATCCTGATGCTCGCGGTGCTCGCCGCGGGGGCGATGCTGGTCAACCGCTCGCTGCGCTCCGCCACCGACCGTCCCGCGGTCCAGCGCCTCGCCAGCCAGGCCCGGCTAAAGGAATTCGCCACCGCCCTGCAGGCCTACCGCGACCACCACCAGGCGTGGCCGGATGGGCTGGGCCAGCTGCTGAGGGACGCGCATCTGGGGATCATGGCGCCGGCGGTGCGTGGCGCGGGCGTCTACCGCTACCGCCGACCGCCGCCGGATGCGCCCGCCGATTACGTGGTGATGTGGAGCGACACCAACCACGCCGGCATCGCGCGCGGCGAACCGTGGGGCGCCGCCGGCGAGGTCGCCAAGGATGACGTGCCGCCGATCGCCTACGTGCTCACCCTGGGAGGTGAGGTCGAGGGTCTCGATGAGGCCGGCTTCAAGCGCCGCGCCCCCGCGCCGGCGCCTCCGGCCCCGTGACGCGCCATCAGCGGGCTCGGCGGGCGGCGGTTGCGACCCGTGGCGGGCGGATGACAGTGGGCTGATCATGCGACTGGTGAGCTTCGGAACGCCCGGCACGGAACAGCCCGGCATCCTCCATCACGACGGCGCGCGCATCACGCCCGTCCGCGATCTCGATGCCACGCTGCCCGGCAGCGTGCGCCTGCTGCTCGCCGGC
>JACDGQ010000093.1:8146-9058 GCA_013821615.1 Planctomycetota bacterium | reverse complement strand
CGGCCGCGCTTCTCCTCTACTCCAATCCTGACGTCTCTCTTCCCGGGAAAGCCTAGCTCATGATCGACCTGCTCGACCCGACGACCCTGCAGAGCCCCGACTACAACGCGGTCTCCATCCGCCTGGCGTCGCCCGAAGTCATCCGCTCCTGGAGTCAGGGCGAGGTGAAGCGGCCCGAGACCATCAACTACCGCAACTACAAGGCGGAGCGCGACGGCCTGTTCTGCGAGAAGATCTTCGGACCGACCAAGGACTGGGAGTGCTTCTGCGGCAAGTACTCCGGCGTGAAGTACAAGGGCATCGTCTGCGAGAAGTGCGGCGTGCTGGTCACCCACAGCCGCGTGCGCCGCGAGCGCATGGGCCACATCAACCTGGTCAGCCCGGTCGCGCACATCTGGTTCTTCAAGACCATGCCGTCGCGCCTCGGCATCCTGCTTGGCATGAAGTCGTCGAACCTGCAGCAGGTCGTCTACTTCCAGAAGTACATCGTCACCGACCCCGGCACCACCCCGCTCGAGTACATGGAAGTGCTCACCGAGGAGCAGTACCGCAAGGCGCAGGAGAAGTACGGCGACGACTTCAAGGCCATGATGGGCGCCGAAGCGGCCCAGGAGCTGATCCGCCATCTCGACATCGAGCGCCTGATCAGCGAGTTGCGCGAAGAGCTCGGCGGCACCAAGGCCAAGCAGAAGATCGAGAAGATCATCAAGCGCCTCAAGCTCGCCGAGGAGCTGCGCTCCAGCGGCAACGATCCGCAGTGGATGGTGATGACGGTCGTGCCGGTCATCCCGCCCGATCTGCGCCCGCTCGTGCCGCTCGAGAACGGCAACTTCGCGACCAGCGACCTCAACGACCTCTACCGCCGCGTCATCAACCGCAACAACCGCCTCAAGAAGCTGGTCGAGCTCAACG
>JACDGQ010000093.1:0-8136 GCA_013821615.1 Planctomycetota bacterium | reverse complement strand
GCCCCCAGCATCATCATCCGCAACGAGAAGCGGATGCTCCAGCAGGCGGTCGACGCGCTGTTCGACAACGGCCGCTGCCAGCGCGCCGTGTTCGGCTCGGGCAACCGCCCGCTCAAGTCCCTGACCGACATGATCAAGGGCAAGCAGGGCCGCTTCCGCGAGAACCTGCTCGGTAAGCGCGTCGACTACTCGGCGCGCTCGGTCATCGTCGTCGGTCCGCAGCTCAAGCTGCACCAGTGCGGCCTGCCCAAGTCGATCATCCTCGAGCTCTTCCAGCCGTTCATCATCCGCGCCCTCAAGGAGCGCGGCTACGCCGAGACCGTCAAGGCCGCCAAGCGCAAGCTCGAGCGCCGCGATGAAGAGGTCTGGGAAGTCCTCGATGACGTCATCAAGGGCCGCGTGGTGATGCTGAACCGCGCGCCCACGCTGCACCGCATGGGCATCCAGGCCTTCGAAGTGGTGATGATCGATGGCTCGGCCATCCAGCTCCATCCGCTGGTCTGCCAGGGCTTCAACGCCGACTTCGACGGCGACCAGATGGCCGTCCATCTGCCGCTCTCGATCGAGGCGCAGACCGAGGCCCGCGTGCTGATGCTGTCGACCAACAACATCTTCTCGCCCTCGAACGGCAACCCGATCATCTCGGCCGACCAGGATATCGTCCTGGGCTGCTACTTCCTGACCCTGGCGAAGGAGAATCAGATCGGCGAGGGCAAGGTGTTCTCGGGCTTCAACGAAGTCCTGATGGCCATCGACACCAAGTGCGTCGGCCTGCACACCCTGATCCGCATCCAGATGCCGAAGGGCCACCGCCTCGACGACGGCGGCCCGGTCAAGAAGGTCCTGGCCGAGACCACCCTGGTCGAGACCACGCCTGGGCGCATGATCTTCAACGACGCGCTGCCCAAGGGCATGCCCTTCTACAACAAGGTCCAGGACAAGGGCGGCCTGCGCCGCGTGATCGCCGACTGCTTCGAGTACCTCGATCGCCGCAGCACCATCACCGTGCTCGACTCGATCAAGGACATCGGCTTCAAGTTCTCGACCCAGTCCGGAATGTCCTTCGGCGCCAGCGACCTCTACGTCCCGCAGGAGAAGGCGGCGATCGTCGCCGAGGCCGACAAGAAGGCGCAGAAGTACCAGAAGGCCTACCAGCGCGGTCTGATCACCGCGTCTGAGAAGCACCGCAACATCGTCGAGACCTGGACGCACGCCACCGAGGAGCTGTCGAAGGCCCTCATGGAGCGCCTGCGCAACGACGACCGCTACGGCGCCGACTACATCAACCCGGTGTACGTCATGGCGACCTCGGGTGCGCGCGGCTCGGTCGCGCAGATCCGCCAGCTCGCCGGCATCCGCGGCCTGATGGCCAAGCCCAACGGCGAGATCATCGAGACCCCGATCCGCGCGAACTTCCGCGAGGGTCTGAAGGTGCTCGAGTACTTCACCTCGACGCACGGCGCCCGCAAGGGCCTCGCCGACACCGCGCTCAAGACCGCGGACTCGGGCTACCTGACGCGCAAGCTGGTCGACGTCTCGCAGGACGTCATCGTCAGCGAGCTCGACTGCGGCACCGTCGGCGGCATCACCAAGTCGGTGGTCTACGAAGGTGACGTCATCAAGGTCTCGCTCGCCGATGCGATCACGGGCCGCACCGCCCGCGACACCATCGTCGACATCATCACCGACGAGGTGATCGTGCGCGAGAACGAGATCGTCATCCGCGAGAAGGCCAAGGCCGTCGAGGCGATGGGCTTCGAGAAGATCCGCGTGCGCAGCCCGCTGACCTGTGAGAGCCGGTCGGGCATCTGCCAGAAGTGCTACGGCATGGATCTGAGCCGCGGCATGGTCGTCGAGCTCGGCGTCGCGGCCGGCATCATCGCCGCGCAGTCGATCGGCGAGCCGGGCACCCAGCTCACCATGCGCACCTTCCACATCGGCGGCGTCGCCGGCGTGAAGACCGAGGACACCAACTACAAGGCGCGCAAGCCCGGCAAGCTGATCTACGAGAACCTGCGCACCGTGCTGAACGGCGACAACAAGGTCGTCGTGCTGAACCGCAACGGTGAACTCGCCATCGCCGACAAGAACGGCCGCACCATCGAGCGCTTCAAGGTGCCGGTCGGTTCGACCCTGAACGTGGTCGACGGCAAGATCATCGAGAAGGGCGCGCTGCTCGCCGAGTGGGAGGCGGCCAACATCCCGATCCTCTCCGAACTCGGCGGCACGGTGCGCTTCGAGCACATCATCCCCGACGTCACCATGCGCGAGGAGCGCGATCCGGCCACCGGCATCATCAACCGCATCATCCTCGAGGGTAAGGGCGACCTGCACCCCCAGGTGCTGCTCGAGGATGACGACGGCAAGCCGGTCGCCCATTACCCGATCCCCGAGAAGGCGACCCTGCGCGTCATCGAGGGCCAGAAGATCTCCGGCGGCACGCTGCTGGCGTCGACCCCGCGCGAGATCGCGGGTACCCACGACATCACCGGCGGTCTGCCGCGCGTGACCGAGCTCTTCGAGGCGCGTCCGCCCAAGGAGCCCGCGGTCATGGCTGAGATCGACGGCCTCGTCGACTTCGGCGAGCGCAAGCGCGGCAAGCGCACCATCGTGGTGCGCGGCGATTCGGGCACCGAGGTCGAGCACTCGATCCCCCAGGGCAAGCACTACCGCGTGCACAAGGGCGACCGCGTCAAAGCCGGCGACGCGCTGGTTGACGGCGTGCTCGTCCCCAAGGACCTGCTGCGCGTGTGCGGCGAAGAGGCCCTGCAGGACTACCTGCTCGCCGAGATCCAGGCCGTGTACCGCGCCCAGAACGTGAAGATCGACGACAAGCACATCGAGACGATCATCAGGCAGATGCTGCGCAAGATCGAGATCATCGATCCGGGCGACCTGCCCTACCTGCAGGGCCAGCTGGTCGACAAGACCCGGGTGCGCGAGGAGAACCAGCGTGCCCTGGCCGAGGGCAAGCGACCGGCGACCTACGAGCCCAAGCTCATGGGCATCACCCGCGCCGCCCTGCAGTCGGAGTCGTTCATCTCGGCGGCCTCCTTCCAGGAGACCACCAAGGTCCTGGCCGACGCCGCCCTGGCCGGTCGCCGCGACCCGCTGCTCGGCCTCAAGGAGAACGTCATCCTCGGCCACCTGATCCCCTGCGGGACCGGGTTCGTCACCTACAAGGGTGTCAAGATCGACAAGAACGCGCCGCCTGTTGCCATCTCCGAAATCCCCGCTAGCATCCGCCCCCCCGTTCAGGAGTCCGTCAGTGCCCACGATTAATCAGCTGATCCGCAAGGGGCGGCAGGCCCAGCGCAGCAAGAGCAAGAGCCCGCAGCTCGAGTCCAACCCGTTCAAGCGCGGCGTGTGCTTGCAGGTCAAGACCATGACCCCGAAGAAGCCGAACTCGGCGCTGCGCAAGATTGCGCGCGTGCGGCTCTCGAACGGCAAGGAGATCACCGCTTACATCGGTGGTGAGAAGCACAACCTGCAGGAGCACTCGCTGGTGCTCATCCGTGGCGGCCGCGTCCACGATCTGCCCGGCGTGCGCTACCACATCGTGCGCGGCAAGCTCGACTGCCAGGGCGTCCAGGGCCGCAACCAGGCCCGTTCGCAGTACGGCACCAAGCGTCCCAAGAAGAAGTGACTTTCACTTGGGGGGCTACGGCCCCCCAAGAACGACTCTCACCTGGGGGGCTACGGCCCCCCAGGAACGCCCTTCGGGCTGCCCCCCGAGACGGAAGAGGGCGGGGTCTTCGACAGCTGCTTCCTTATCGATTCTTTTTCAATTCGCCTTCCAAACACGCGGCTTAGCCGCAGTACCTCCGGGACCAGTTCCCGGGAAATAGGGAAAAAACCATGCCGTTCCCCCCGCGCAAGCCTCGCGATGAAGCCGTTCCGCCCCAGCTCGAGCAGGCTCCCGACGCGGGCGCCGTCGAGACCATCGTCAACGAGGACGGTTCGATCACCCTCGCCGAGAGCGGCGTGCCCAAGGGTCCGGCGCCCCAGCGCTGGACCGGCATCGGCGTCAAGCCGGACGCCCGTTACGGCAGCCTGCTGGTCTCGAAGTTCATCAACTGCCTGATGTACGACGGCAAGAAGAGCCTCGCCGAAGGCGTCTTCTACAGCGCCATGACGCAGATCGCCGACAAGCTCAAGGTCGACCCGCTGCCGGTGTTCGAGCAGGGCATCGAGAACGCCAAGCCGCTCGTCGAAGTGCGCTCCAAGCGCATCGGCGGCGCCAACTACCAGGTCCCGGTCGAGGTCAACCGCAAGCGTCAGCAGACCCTCGCGATCCGTTGGATCCTCGAGGCGATCCGTGGTCGCAAGGGCCGTCCCATCGCCGAGAAGCTCGCCCAGGAGCTGATCGACTGCTACAACAAGACCGGCACGACCGTGCAGAAGCGTGAGAACACGCACCGCATGGCCGAGGCCAACAAGGCCTTCAGCCACTTCGCCTGAGTGGAGCGGTGCCAGATGCGGCGGCCCAGGCCGCTGCACCCGGCTCCTGAGGATCGAGTGGACAGGACCAGGGGAGCGGGAGACCGCTTCCCTGTTTCCATTGGTGGCGCCGGTGTGCGCAAGCGCCCGCCTCCGCCACCCTTCCGCAGCGCATGCGGCTGCGCACGATGGCGGGATGCGTGGCGCAGCGAACTGCGGTGGAAGTGGCGGCTGGTGGCGCAGCCGGGTACGGCGGCGCGCCTTCACGCTCATCGAACTCGTCATGGTCGTGGCCATCGTCGGCCTCCTTGCCGCGCTGGTGCTGCCGGTGGTGGGCTGGGTGCGCGTCTTGTCGATGCGCGTCGCCTGCATGGGCAATCTCGAGCAGCTCAGCGGGGTGCTGATGGCCTACGCCGACGACCACGCCAACGTCATCCCCGCGTCCGCGAACCACGGCATCACCGATGCGGCGAGCAGTCCGGCTTGGTTTTATCGGCTGCCGGCCTTCCTCGGCCAGGTCGGCATGCGCACGCGGCGCAGCATCTTCCAATGCGCCGCCTACGCCCACCAGCAGCCCCGCTATTTCACCAGCGCGTCGCCGAAGAGCCTCAAGATGAATTGCCGGCTCGACGAAGACGGCCGGCCCTGGTGCTTCCTGCTCGACAGCGTCAGCGATGCCTCGTCGCTGATGCTATTCATCGACGGCGTGGCGGGCGAGACCGGCATGGGGCAGTGGGGTGACGCGCACCCCACCGGGGTCGACGATCGCCGCCATCAGGGACGGGTGAACGTGCTCTACGCCGACGGCCACTCGCGCGCGGTGGTGCGCGCCCCTGCTGACCACGACTGGGAGAAGGCGATCACCTGGATGAGCGCCGATTGGGCGCCGCCCTGAGTCCTTAGGCTGGCTTGCCCGGCACGTAGGCCGGCGAGCCGGGCCCCTTGCCGAGCGGCAGGACCTCGGGCCGGGCCAGGAAGCCGTTGATCTTGAGGGTCGTCAGGCGGCCCACGACCGCGGGCAGTTTGAAATCCTGAAGGCCGATCATGGTGTGGGTGTTGTTGATCGAGATGCGACCGAGCGGCAGCGCGTCGGCGGTGGTCATGATCTTGCGCAGCTGGCCGATGCTCAGGCCGTGATTGCGGCCGATGGCCAGTTTCAGCCACTGCCACTGCCAGCCGATCAGGCGGGTCGGGCCGATGCGTTCGAGGCGCTCGCGCGCCTGTTTGCCGAGGTCGGCGGGAACGTCAACGAAGCCTTCGCCCTCGAGCACGGCGACCGGGCCGAGGCTCGCCGCCTCCATGCCGGACAGCCGGGCCAGTTCGCCCGGGGTGTAGCTCTCGCCGCGCGGCAGGTGCACCGAGATGCGCACGAAACCGGGGGCGGGATCGGGAAGGCTGTCCATGGGCGGGGAGGGTAGGGATGGTTTCGTGGGCACAAAGCGTGATGTAGTGGAGAAGTGCGGGGTGCGGAGTGCGGCGTGCGGAGTGCGCATCCTTGCACAACGATGTCGGGGTTCGCGGGGGATCTCCACCGCGGTCCTCCACGGTGATTCCTGGGATCGGCATCTCCCGCACTCCGCACTCCGCACTCCGCACTCCGGCCGTCAGGCCGTCTGGCCGGTCCCCCCTGGCCCCCGCGCCGTCCCGCAGTACGACGCGGGCATGACCAGTCTCCGCTACCATTTCTCCGGGATCGCGGGTGCCGGGATGAATCCGCTCGCCCAGCTGATGCGCGCCTGGGGTCACGCGGTGCAGGGCTCCGACCGCTCGCTCGACCAGGGCAAGCACGCGGAGCTGGCCGCGCGGCTGCGCGCCCAGGGCATCGCGCTAGTGCCGCAGGACGGCGCCGCGGTCGGGGCGCAGGTCCAGCGCTTCATCTATTCGACCGCGGTCGAGCAGGACACGCCCGAGCTGCGCGCGGCGCGCGCCGCCGGGGTGCCGCTGGTCGCGCGCCCGCAGCTGCTCGCGGAGGTCGTCAATGCCGCCACGCCGGGCGTGGCCATCGCCGGGACCTCGGGCAAGAGCACCATCACCGGCATGGTGGCGTGGATCCTGCGCCAGGCCGGCGTGGGCGCGACCGTGCTCGGCGGCGCGGCGCTCGCTGGCGAGGATGCCGGCGCCGGCTTCGTCGCCGGCCCGCTGGGCGGCCCGGTGATCGCCGAGGCCTGCGAGGCCAGCAACGCTCTCGCCGACTACCGTCCGGCCATCGGTGTGATCCACAATATCAGCCGCGACCACGCCGAACTCGACGCGCTGCACCGCCAGTTCGACGCGTTCGCCGCGCAGAGCGGCACGCTGCTGGTGAACGCTGGCTGCGCGGAGGCGCTCACGGCTGCGGCCGGACATCCGCGCGTACGCCGCTATGGCACGGGTGCGGCCGCGGATCTGCCGCTCGAGATCATCAGCACCGGTCCGCGCACCAGCCAGGGCGTGCTCGGGCTGGGTGCGGGCGGCGAGCTGGTCTTCACCCTGCCGCATCCCGGCGCGCACAATCTCGAGAATGCCGCGGCCGCGGCGGCCATCGCCCTGGAGCTGGGCGTGGCGCCGCCGGTGATCGCCGCCGCCCTCGCCACCTTCCCCGGGGTGGCGCGCCGCTTCGAGGTCATCGGCACCACCGACACCGGCATCCGCGTGGTCGATGACTACGCGCACAACGGCGAAAAGATCCGCGCCGTGCTGACCGCCGCGCAGGCCGGCTGCGAGCGCCTGGTCGCGGTCTTCCAGCCGCACGGCTACGGTCCCGCGCGCTTCCTGCGCGACGAGCTCAAGGAACTGCTGCCGCGCGTGCTGCGCCCGCAGGACCGCTTCTGCTACGCCGAGATCTTCTACGCCGGCGGTAGCGTCGCGCAGGACATCAGCAGCCGCGACCTGGTGGGCGACCTGCCGGCCGGGATGCGCTGCGGCCACGCCGTCAATCACACCGCGCTGCTCGGCTGGCTCGCCGAGACTGCGCAGAGCGGCGACACCGTGCTCATCATGGGCGCGCGCGATCCGGAACTGCCGCGCCTGGCGCGGGCGGTGCATGGGGTGCTGTGACGCGGGGCCTCGACCTTCGACGCTGGACCCGAGACCCTAGATGCGAGCTGCGAGAAGCGAGCTGCGAGAAGCGAGGTGCGAGGTGCGAGGTGCGAGCAGCGGACGGCGAGCGGCGAGAGGCGAGGAGCGCAGTGATGGACCCCAGGAATTGGCCAGCTCAGAACAGCGCATGCTGATGACCGGGTGCGCGTGAGCATGCGCGCGGATGCCTTGGCGCTGCTCGCCGCCGAAATGCCGGATGGGCCGGCGCTGCTCGCGGCGCTGGCGTTGCCGTTCCGGCGTTCCATCCGCCTGCATCCGCTGCGCGGTACGCCGACGGGATGGGGAGAGCTGACGGCGGTGCCGTGGCATGCGGCGGGGCGCTTCACGGTGGGCAGCGCGGATCCCGCGGGATTCCTCGATTATCACACTGGCCTCGCCTATCCGCAGGACGCGGCCAGCCAGGTGCCGGTGCTGCTGCTTGCGCCGCAGCCGGGCGAGGTGGTGGTCGATGCCTGCGCCGCGCCGGGCTCGAAGAGCACGCAGATCGGGCTGGCGCTCGGCGACAGCGGGCTGCTCATCTGCTGCGACGCCTCGGCGCCGCGCCGCGCGGTGCTGACCGAGAACCTGGCGCGCCAGGGTGTGGCCTGCGCG
Organism: Planctomycetota bacterium; assembly: GCA_013821615.1. Classification (GTDB taxonomy): domain Bacteria; phylum Planctomycetota; class UBA11346; order UBA11346; family UBA11346; genus BOG-1363. The sequence continues at coordinate 27 of JACDGQ010000093.1, read as the reverse complement.
CTGGTCACGCCGCTGCCGGTGCACGCG
>JACDGQ010000092.1 GCA_013821615.1 Planctomycetota bacterium | reverse complement strand
ACATCGGGGGCTCCGGAGTGGATGGCTGCGTGGTGACTCAGGTGTGGGACTGCGGGGGCGCCAGCAGGTCTTTCAGAGCACGGATCGGCACGGTCGCTGATGGCATCTCGGGCTCGCTGCAGGCACGGCTCCAGGCCGTGGGGCGCGGTCTTAGATGGCTCTGATGCACTTGCAAATGATTTTCAATAAGGAAAGGATACGGGTCGCGCGCTGGTTGGATCCCAGGCGTGCGCTGACTACTTAAGTACAATCAAGTCAGTGGCTTGATGGAAAGGACGAGCCATCGGCCAGAGGCCGCCACGGGTAGCGCGGAACTCAGAGCGGGGGCACACCCGGGGAACCCGGTGTGGTCTGCACCGCATTCCATCGTCGCCACCACGGCGCCGCGACACTCGCGATGACCAGCTGCAGCATATGGTAGACGAGCAGCGGCAGGATCAGCGCCGCGAGATCGGGATCGCCTGCGAAGACGATGCGCATGAGCGGCAGACCAAGCGCGACGGTCTTCTGCGTCGCGCAGATCACCGCCGCGGTCCGCCGCGGCCGGCTCAGGCGCCAGATGCGCCAGCCGCTCAGGTGGAAGGCGCCGGCGACGGCGGCCAGGTGCGCTGCCAGCATCAGCGCGCCGATGCCAGCCACCTGCGCGACGCTCGGACTGAAGCCGCGTGCGACGCTGTCGCAGAACACCTGCCAGACCAGCACCAGCAGCAGCCATTGGCTGGCCAGGCCGAGCGCGCCGCGCATGGCGGCGAGCGGGCGCGGCGCCAGCGCCTGCACGATCTGTCCGACCACCACCGGCAGCACGACCTGCAGAGCGAGGCCGCTGATCATGTCACCGACCGGCAGCGCGCCATGCCGGCCGGTGGCGAGCAGGATGAGCAGTGGCGAGACCACCACGCCGAGCAGGCTGCCGAGCGTGGCGTTGAACAGCGCACCGGCTTCGTCGCCACCGGAGACGCGCGTGAAGGTCACGCCGCTGGTGGTGGTCGTCGACAGCGCGCCCAGCACCACCACTCCGGTGCACAGCGCGGCATCGACGTGGGCGGCACCGAGCAGCAGGGCCATCGCCCAGAACGCCACGGGCAGCAGCGCCAGGCTGAAACCCTGGGTGAACACGTGCAGCCGCCAATCGGCGGCCGCCGCGCGCACCTCGTGGGTGCGCAGGATCAAGCCGCTGATGAGGAACAGCAGCGGGACGAGCAGCGGGCTCCACGACGCCGTGCGCAGGGGGCCCTGCCCACTGCCCAGCTGCGGCGCCAGCGCGGCGAGCGCCACGACGCCGCCGAGCAGGATGACGAACCAGTGTTGGCGCCACTGGCGCATGCGGACTCCGGCGGCGGCCCGCGGTCACAGCGGTCGGCGCGGCCCCACGTTCGCGCCTGGCGTGGGCCCTGTCCAGAGCGCCGCAGGCGCGGTCCAGTTCCAGCCCAGGGCAACGCCCTGCTCATTACCCACACGTCACGGCACTCCAGTTTCGACCGGCTTATCGGCACGGTCCGATCCGAAGCCCGCGAAGCGGGCGACACATCGTAGCCCAGGGCGTGAGCCCTGGGAACCTCGGCTATGAATGAGAATCGGAGCCCGCGGAGCGGGCGGCACAGGTCCATCCACAGGGAAACGCCAAGGTTCTTGCCGTCTGCTGCGCGGGCTCGCCCTTGGTATTCTCAAGATTCATGCCTCGGGCGCAGCGCGCAGCGGACTCCTCACACCAGATCGTTCGACGGCTTCGTCCCGCTGCCGATCGCGCGATCCGGAGCGCAGCCCGCGCGCGCCAGGATGGCCATCAGCAGGTCGCCCTGGGTGCCGGTGGCGTGCACCAGGCGGCCCGTACGGATGGAGCCGCCGCCGCGCCCGGCGAGGATGGTCGGCATGTTGTTGTTGTTGTGCTGGATGCCGTAGCCCATGCCCGAGCCCCACATGACCATGCTGTTGTCGAGCAGTGTGCCGTTGCCGTCCAGCAGGCCCTTCATGCGTCCGACGATGTAGGCGAACTGCTCGATCTGGAAGCGCTCGATCTTGCAGAGCTTCTCGATCTTCTCTTTGTTGTTGTCGTGGTGGCTGCATTCGTGGTGGCCCTCGGTGAAGCCCAGCTCGGGGTAGCTGATGCCGAAGGGGTGCTCGAAGACGAAGGTGGCGATGCGCGTCAGGTCGGTCTGGAAGGCGAGGATCATCAGGTCGCCCATCAGCTTGACCTTCTCGCTCCACTTGCCGCCGTCGTGGACCGCGACCTCGATCGGGTCGGAGTACTTCAGGCCGCTCTTGGTGTTGCCCTTGGCCTGCTTGGCGTGCGCGGCGTCGGCCTGCTGCTTTTCGATGGCGGCGACGCGCTGCTCGAGCGAGCGTACCCCGTCGAGGTACTCGTCGACGGTGCGCTGGTCGGTGCCGCTGATGTGCTTGCGCAGCTCGGCGGTGCTTTCCATGACCACGTCGAGCATCGACTGGTCCAGCGAGCGGCCCTCGCTCTCTTCAGCGCCGCCGCCGACCGCGGCCACGCCACCGCTCGAGGCGCGCCGCTTGGGCATCGACTTGCGCGACGAGAACAGACGGTTGAGCACCGAGCGCGGGTTGTTCTCGCACGGCAGCGGCTGCGTGGGCGTACGGAACGAGATGGTATTGTAATAGGCGCCTGCGAAGCCGTCCTCGCCGAGGCCGCTGAAGTTGGAATTCTGGATGCCGAGCTCGAGCGAGGGGATGGCGGTATAGGCGCCGACCTGCAGCGCGGCGATCTGATCCGCCGAGACGCCGACCTCGACCATGCCGCCGCCCTTGGGCGCGGTGCAGGTCAGCCATGCGGAGGTCTCGACCAGGTGCGTCGAGCCCTTGGTGGCATTGATCCCGGGATTTTGCAGGCCCTGGATGAGGAGGCAGTCGCCGAGCAGCGCGCGCAGCGGCTCGAGCGTCGGCGGGACCACGCCCGAGGGGCCGAAGGTCTTGGCGTCCTTGGGCCAGAAATTGTCCGGGTAGACGCCGAAGGGCGACTGCAGGAAGGCCATGCGCACCGGGTTCTTGGCCGCGCCCTTGGGCGTCTCGCCCCAGGTCATGGTCTCGAGGAAGGGCAGCGCCATGGCCACGCCCAGGCCCTTGAGGCATGTGCGGCGCGAGAGCGTGGTGCGGTGGGCCATGGGGAGCTCCGTGCGGTACTTAATGGAGGTTCTGGCGATTGCGGAATGGATAGCTCGCGACAATGCGGCCGATCACGACGTCGAGCTTATACTCGTCCTTGGCCATCTGCTCGACGAGGTCCTCGACCACGACCTCGTCGTAGCCGACCAGCTTGCGGCCGAGCGCGAAGGCGAGCAGCTTGCCGGTGAAGGTGCGCAGGAATTCGTCCTTCCGGCCCATCAGGATCTTCTTGAGTTCGCTCGGCGAGCTGAAGCGTTGCTTGCCGGGCAGTTCGCCGATGGCGTCGACCGCGCCACCGGTGTCGTCGCGGTCGCGCCAGCGGCCGATGGCATCGAAGTTCTCGAGGCCGAAACCGATCGGGTCCATGACGCGGTGGCAGCCCACGCAGGCGGGGTCGTCGCGGTGGCGCTCGGTCTTCTGGCGCAGGGTGAGCTTGGCATTTTCCGGGGTGTCCTGCTTGTCGAGCGCCGGGACGTTCGGCGGCGGCGGCGGCGGCGAAGCGCCGAGCAGCTGCTCGAGCACCCACTTGCCGCGCTTGACCGGGCTGGTGCGGTTGGGCGTCGAGGTCACCATCAGTACGCCGGGCATGGTCGCGGCGCCACCGCGGTTCTTGTCATCGAGGTGGACCTTCTGCATCTTGGGCCCCTTGACGGAGTCGATGCCATAGAGTTTGGCCGTTATCCCGTTCATGTAGGCGTAGTCGCAGTCGATGAAGTCGAGCACGCTGCCGCCCTCGCGCATCATCCCGTCGAAGAAGGTCAGGCCTTCATCGGCCAGCGCCTGGCGCATGTCCTTGGTGACGCCCGGGAACTTCTTCTCGTCCAGCGTGGTGTCGGCGACCTTGTCGAGGCCCAGCCAGGGCGCGGCGAAGTTCTCGGCCAGGGCGTGCGCGCGCGGGTCCTTGAGCAGGCGCTTCACCTGGGCGGCGAGGGTCTCGGGCTCGTGCAGCTTGCCGTCCTTGGCGAGCTTGAAGAGCTCGTCGTCGGGCATGGTCGCCCACAGGAAGTAGGAGAGCCGCGAGGCGAGCTCGTAGTCGCCGAGCGGCACCACCGGATCCTTGGCTTCGACACGGTCGTCAGGCGTGCGGTAAAGGAACTGCGGCGAGACCAGCACGGCCTTGAGCATCAGCTTGATCGACTCGTTGAAGACCTCGTCCTGGCCGTCGGCGAGGTCGAAGATCTTGAGCAGCGCCTGGATCTCGAGGTCGGTCGGCGGGCGGCGGTAGGCGCGGTAGGCGAAGGCCTGGGCGATTTTTTGCGCGGCGTCGCGCTTGGCGACGTCCTTGCCGGGCAGCGCCACGAATACGCGGCGCTGCGCCTCGCCGACGAAGCCGGCGGGCGGGCCGACGATCTCGATGCTCTCGATCAGCAGCGTGCGGTTGGCGGCCTTGCTGGGATCGGCGGCGGGGGCGGCCGGCTTGGCCGGGGTCGCCGGCTTCGCGACCGGGGCGGGCTTGGGCGCGGTACCGGCCGGGGTCTTCTTGCCGGTGCCGGCGGGCGCGGCGGGCGCGGCCGGCGGCAGGTCGATATCGGCGACGGGGTTGATGAACACCACCGAGAAGCGCGTCTTGCCGGTGACCAGCTTGGTCGAGCAGGTGTAGACCGCGGGGCGCTTGGTCGGCGCGAGCACTTTCAATTCCTGCACGAACTGGCCGTCGAAGCGGATGCCGATGCGCACCGGCTCCTTGCCGACCTGCTCGGCGCCGGCCTTGATGCGGATCGAATAGGTGCCCTCGGCGGGGATGCTCAGAACGGTCGTGAGCTCAGCAGGTGAGGTGAAGACGCGCTCCTTGCCGTCCGGCTTGCCCTCTTCCGGTACGCCCGCGATGATCGCGCCGAGCTGGCCGGCCGGGCTGGTCAGGTGGTACTGGTCGGGCAGGATGAGACGGTCGAGGATGTCGTCGGCCGCGATCAGGTACTTCTCCATCAGCAGCGGCGAGACGGTATTGCCGAAGCCCTCGCCGGGCACGTCCGTGGGCAGGTCGCTGCCGGCCTTGAGATCGACGCCGAAGAGATCGCGGATGGAGTTGTCGTACTCGACGCGCGCGAGGCGGCGGATGATGAACGGACCGGGATCGGGCGGCTGCAGGCGCTTGAGCGCGCGCATCCACGCCTGCATGGTCTGCCGCTCCGCATCGCTGGGCTGCTTCTTCTCCTTGCTCGGCGGCATCTCCTGGTCAGTGAGCTTGGCGAGCGCGCTCTTCCACAGTGGCAGCTGGCCGAGCGCCTGCTCGCCATCCTTGACCGTTGAAAAGTCGACATCGCCCTTCTGCTTCTCGGTGCCGTGGCAGGCGGCGCAGTAGGTGTTCAGCAGTGGTTTGACCTGCTTGTCGTACGCCGACGCCAGCATCGCCGAGGTGGTGTCCGCGCCCCAGGCGCTGGCGCCGCCGCCGACCAGGCCGCCCGCCGTCGCCAGGAACGCAGTAAAGATGGTGGCGGTGCAGGTCGGGAAGCGCATGGGAGGGGGTCGGTGCACCTTGGAAGTGTACGCTGAGGAGGGGTCCGACGCAGTGTCAGGAAACGCCGTCGTCAGGTGCATATGCGGACTCGCGACCTCACCATGTCGGGCAATCGGAAGCGTTACCGACCAGTGGTCTACATGCGTGCCGTGCATTGCTTTGCGACTTCTGGGCAAAACGCACAGCGGGAATCGTCCTAGTTCCGTTATAATTTTATAACTATATGGAATAACAGGAGCTTAGGTGTGTCCATCCGTCAGGCATGGACTGCGTCACGGAAGTTGGATAACACGCTAGTATTATCAGTGGAACACTGAGAGGTGGCAGCGCACCGTCGACCCATCCTCGGCACTCATTTGGCCACCGAGACCGTGACCTGCTGTTTGAAGGTATCGCTGCCACGGATCCGCCCCAGCCCATCGATGTCCAGCGCATCCACGCACAGCAGCCCGCGCCCCTCATTGGCGCGCTCGCGCCGGTACGAGACCCACTTCCGCCCGTCCGGCCCGTCGAAGACCGCGAGATGTCCGCCGAAGAACACCTTCCGCTCCGGGTCCTTGATGTACGGGCCCAGGGGTGAATCGGCGTAGGCGACGCCGGTCCAGTAGCCGTCGTGCGTGTAGAGTTCGGCGTAGAGCATGCAGTAGCGCGTGCCGATGCGCTCGACCCACGGGCCTTCGAGGTAGTCGGGACTGGTCGCGCCGGTCTGGTCGTCGGCGCTGGTGACGACTTTGAGCTCGGGGCCGGTGCGGGTGATCACGCCCTGGTCGAGGCGGCTGAGGTCGACCTTCTGGACGAGGATATCGCGGCGCGGCATGGCGAGGTAGAACTCGCCGCGCTCGTCGGTGAACAGCGTGGTATCGCAGGGACCGTCCGGAACCTTGGTGATGTGCTGATAGGGTCCAGTGACGGTGTCGGCGACGCCGATGAAGGCGTAGTACCCTTCCTGCAGACTCAGCTCCTTCGCCTGCCAATTGCTGGCGGTGAAGATCAGGTAGAATTTCCCGTTGCAGCGGTGGATCTCCGGCGCCCAGAACTGGTGCTTGTACGGGCAGTCGGCAGGCAGCGCGGAGCTTTTCACCAGCCAGCCGTCGTCCCTCCAGGTGGCGAGGTCGGGCGAGGAATACATGCGGATGCCCGGCGAACTGCCCATGTCCACATCGCCCAGATGCTTGTCATCGCGATTGGCGAACGGCCACATGGTGAAGATCGCGTAGTAGCGGTCGCCATCGTGGATGATGCAGGGATCGCGCACCTCGGTGCGCACCTTGCCCTGGGACTCATAGGCGAACGGCAGCGGGTTGCTGTACGAGAACATCTCCGCATGCGTGCTGCCCAGGGCGGCGAGGAGGACGGCGGCCAACACGGCGCGGAGGAGCATGCTGAAGTCCCCTAAATTTGGTGCGCAGAGCGCGTCCGTACGGTTTCGCCGCAGAGACGCAGAGCCGACTGCAGAGGGCCGCAGAGCAGACCTTCGCGCGCGATTGTGAACCTGGTAACGACGAACGGAGCTGGTGAACGCGGAGATCCCAGCCTGGATGCCTTCCTCTGCGGCCCTCCTGTCTCCACTCTGCGTCTCTGCGGCAAAACCGTCGTCATGGCACGGTCCGTCTCATCGTCATCAATGCTTCACGAGCCCGGTGTCGGCGCCCGTGACGCCCGCGACCTCCTTGCCGGAGAGCAGCATGGTTTTGGCGAACGGCCCCGGCTCGCTCGCGCTATTCCCGGCGAAGGCCACGTTCGCGCAGTGGTCGAGCAGGATGAGGGCGCCGTGCTTCGCCTCCGTGCCGAGGTCGAATCGCTGGAAGCCGGTGAAGGTGTTGTCCGCGACCTTCACGCCGTCGGCCCAGCCGATGATGATGTTGGCGCCAAGCACATCCTCGATGCGGTTGCCGGTGATGACGATGTCGCGGTTGCCCCTGGTACCGTCGCCGTGCACCAGGATCGCGCCATTGTTGCCGAAGTCGTTGGTCGCGTAGTTGGTGTGGCGGATGGTGTTGTTGCGGATGGCCACGTGCTGGCAGTAGTCGCCCTCGTTCCACCAGTATTCCGGCCCGACGCTGATGCCCGACATCGTCGAGCCCTCGATGGTGTTGCCTTCGATCAGCCCGTTGTCGCCCTTGACCAGGATGCCGCGCGCGCGGTTGCCGCGGATGGTGTTGTCGATGATCTGGTAGCCATTGCCGGAGGCGCTGGGGTTGCCGATCTTGCAGCCCGCGGTGGCTGCGACGTCCTTGTTCAGGGTGATCGCCCAGCGCTGGTCGGCCAGGTGCTCGATCTTCGCCACCGTGGCCTCGGCCAGGAAGCCCTTGTCGCTCGAGACGCGCGCCTGGTCGCCGACGCGGAAGGTGTGCTCCTTGACCATCAGGGTCGGGCCCGCCACTTCGAGGATCGGCGCGAAATACCCGTGGATGGCGACGGCGTCGTCGAGCATGCACTCGAAGTCGCAGCTCTCGATGAGCGGGCCCCGCCGCGCGGCCGCGGAGTGCAGGCCGTCCGCGCTCTGCGAGATGAAGGGCAGGTTGGTCGCGCCCGTCGGCATCGCCCCCGGCGTGATCGCGATGCGCAGGTAGTGGTTGGCCTCTGACGGGCCGGTCTCGAAGATGCCGAAGATCCCGCCCCAGTAGAAGTTCAGATCCTTGAAGGTGCAGGTCACGCAGCCCTCGGTGTGCAGCAGCGAACTGCCGTCGCCGCGGCAGACCAGGTAGTCGCCGACCGCGACCGGACTGTGCGGCGGGATCAGATTGCGGTCGTCCCAAGCGACCCTGAGGTGCCCGGCGCCGTCGAGCTTGGTCACCGCTTTCGCGTTGCTGTCCCAGGTGTGGAACTTGATACGGCGTTCATTCGGCGTGAAGATCACGCACGACTTCCAGGGGGCGTCGACGGGGTAGCCGGCGTCGACCTGCACCTCGTACCACACCTGCTGGTTCTCGCTGCCGAAGGCCAGGATCTTTGCCTGGCTGAAGCGCGGGTGGTCGTAGTGGATGGTGGCGCCGGTGAAGACGGTGTCGCGGCAGCGGCCGAAGACCACACCGTCGCGCTCGGAGTGCAGCGACAGCTCGACCTTGGTGAAGTCGAGAGTCACATCGACGAGATCACGGAAGCCAAGGCCTTGCGGCAGCTGGTAGACGCCGGGCGTAACGGTCACGGTCTTGGCGCCTCCAGCGAGCGCGGCCGTGATGTCCTTCTCGAGGGTCTCGGGATGACTGGGATCGCCGAACGTGGCGGCGCTGGCGACGCCGGAGAGGACAGCGAGGGTGGCGATCAGGACTGGGCGTGGGTGCATGGGCAGTCGGGTGCGGTGGGGGTGGGCTGGCTGGTCATGCACAGGTATGCAATCAGGCAATGATATACCGGTCGAGGAGGGGGATCGTTGTGGAGCGCTGGTGGAACGGCTCAGGAGCTCTCGTCGGTCGATCTCGATGGGCCAGGATACCCCGGACTCGGGTCCCGAACCGACCGGAGTCCGTACCCGCCTGAGGGACCTTCCTGGGAC
>JACDGQ010000091.1 GCA_013821615.1 Planctomycetota bacterium | reverse complement strand
GTGCCGCCCGGCGCCGCCCGCCCGACCGAACCGATAGCCTTGCCGACTCCGCCGCCCGCCCCGGCCGCGGCGCTGCGCATCGATCCCGAGCAGCTCAAGGCCCTGACCAAGCGCATCCTGGTCGACAAGGACGGGCTCAAGGCCTCGCTGGTGCTCGCGCCTGGCGCCAGCTTCCCGCGCTTCCTGCTCGATCAGATCCTGAGCGCGGCGAACATCGTGCATGGCGTCGTCCAAGGCGCGGTCAACGAGGCGACCCGGCCGAGCTCGATTCCGCGCCGCATCATCCTCGCGCGCGGCGACCCGCCCTCGCCCGGCATGACCGGGATGGACGTGCGCGGCATGCGCGTGCCGCCGCTCGAGGCGCGCGTCGCCATCCGCATCGCCGACGATGGCCTGAGTGCGGTCGCCCTCACCCACATGGGCCGCCGCGTCGCCAAGGAGGAGCTCGAGCCCGTGCTGCGCGCGTCGCAAGTGCGCTACGGCCTCGACCTGGCCGCCATCCGCCGCCTGGTCGACGGCCCACCCGATCCGCAGGGCCGTCTGATCATCGCGCGCGGACTGGCGCCGCGGCCGCCGCGGCCGCCGGGCTTCCTGCTCGGGCGCAGCACCGCCAACACCACCCTCGCCGACCTCGCCGGCTCGACCAACCTGCAGCGCGTCACCCCGGGCACGGTGCTCGCCGGCTGGCAGGCGGGCGAGGCGGGGGCGCCGGGCATGGACGTGCTCGGCCGCAAGCTCCCGGTCGCGCCGCTGGTCGAACTCCAGCCCGACGATTGCGTCGGCGAAGGCACCGAGCTGGGCCGCGACCGCGACGGCAACGTGGTGCTGCGCGCGACGCGCGCCGGGCTCTGCCAGCGCCAGGACGACGGCGCGGTGCGCGTGGTCGGCGCCATCGAGATCGACGGCGACCTCACCGCCGCCAACGGCCCGATCGTCACCGACGAGCTGGTGGTGATCCGCGGCAACGTCGCGGCCGGCGCCAGCATCAGCTCGTCGAGCGACGTGGTGGTGCTCGGCGATCTGCAGGACGCCAAGGTCATCAGCGGCGGCTCGCTGCAGGTCGCGGGGGTGATCCGCGGCGGCGACCAGCCGCTCACCATCGCCGGCTGCGTCAGCGCCGACGGCACCGAGGTGCGGCGCATCATGGCGGGCAGCCTGCGCATCTCCGGCGAGGTGCGCAATTGCGAGCTGCTCGCCACCGGCGACATCACCGTCGGGCGCGTGGTCGGCGGTTCGCTCACCGCGGGCGGCAGCGTCAGTGTCGACGTGGCCGGCGACGGCGACGGCACCACCACCGAACTGTGGGCCGGCCATCACCTCAACTACGCGCAGCAGGCCGAGCTCGCCCGCCTCGCCGACAAGTGCCGCTCCGCGACGCGCGAGCGCCTGCTCGCCGACCGCCAAGCCGCCGCCGCCGAGATCGCCGCGCTCGAGCTCAAGCAGCAGCGCATCGGCAGCTCGCAATATGCGCGCGAAGGCGTGCTGGACGAGATGAGCACGCGCAAGCGGCGCCTCGACCAGGCGCACGCCGAGATCGCCGCCGAGGACGAGGAGGCCCGCCTCGCCCTCGCCCAGCAACTCGGCGTATCGCGCACCCTCCAGGGCCTCACCGACAACGCCAAGTGCGGGGTGAAGGTCAGGATCGTCGCCCACGAGGGCGTGGTCTGCCGCCTGGCCGACGTCGAGCCGGAGATCCTCGACATGCCGCGGTTGAAGTACGAGCTGGGGACGGGCTGAGGCGCGCGAGACGCGAGACTCTTCCCAGCGATCCGGGCGGGCGACTCCGCGATCAGGAGAATGCCATGCCGCGGACGGCATCGTCCGTCAGGGCAAGCAGACACCCGCTGATGCCTACCACCCCGGCTGCCCGACCCGCATGAGATCGCAGCGCCGCTCCATCCGCCCCGCCGCATCATAGGCGATCGCATCGAGGCGCATCCGGTAGGCCTGCAACCCATGGCTGCGCACCAGCGCCGCCGCCGCACGCAGCGTGCGTCCGAGCTTGTCGCGATCGATCGACGCGAAGGCCTCGGCCAGGGTCGGCCGGCTGCGCACCTCGACGATCAGCAGGGTGCGCCAGCGGCTGGCGACGATGTCGAGCTCGCCGCCGCCGCCCACCCAGTTGAGCGCGCAGATGCGCCAAGCGCGCCAGCGTAGATGGCGGAGCGCGCGGGACTCCGCGTCGCTGCCCCGGCGCCGCGGCGAATTGCCTCCCGAGTTCATGACTCCGTCATGCCGCGGCGGCGCGGCGAAGGAATCCTGGCCATGAAAGCACGAACCAGGCGGCATGGCCGCCTGGTTCGTGGATGGGAAACCGCCGGGTGGGCCCGGACGTCGACCGTTCAGGTCGCGGCGGCGCCGTTGGCAGAGGTGGGATCCTGGCTGGCCAGGGCCTCCTTGACCTTGGTGGCCTTGCCGACGCGCTTGCGCAGGTAGAAGAGCTTGGCGCGGCGGACGCGGCCCTTGCGGGTCACCTCGACCTTGACCACGCGCGGGCTGTGCGACGGGAAGATGCGCTCGACGCCCTCGCCCGAGACCACGCGGCGGACGGTGAAGGCGTCGTTGATCTCGCCATGGCCGCCGGCCTTGGAGATGACGGTGCCGTTGAACACCTGGACGCGCTCCTTGTCGCCTTCCTTGATGCGGGTGTGGACGTTGACCGTGTCCCCGACCTCGAAATCACCCAGGGGTTCCTTGCGCAGGTGGCTCTGCGCGACTTTCAGCAACAGGGACATGGGACGCTCCGCTCGTGTGTGACGCCAGCCGGGTCCCGATTCCCTCGGGAACGCTCCGTGGCGTGAGGGGTGGGATGATAGGACCCACGGACTGGTGTCAACCATCCGTAGCGGCGACTGGGGTCGAGCGAGAGGGATAAAACAGGAGGGCGCGGAGACGCGGAGGGGATGAGGAGGAAGGCCCGTGGAGAGCTTTCGGGTTCAATTCGAGCGTGCGTGCGTAGCGCCGGAACCAGGCCTCTCCGCGCATTAACTCCTCTCCTCCGGTCTCCGCGCCTCCGCGCCCTCCTGTTGGTTGTCCTCCCCAGTCGGCGCCGGCCGGGCATGGCGGCTGCCCGGCACGCGCGTCGCCAGCTCGCGCAGGCGAGGGTCGGCCCGGCGCCGCCACACCACCACCACGGCCAGCGCCAAACCCCCTGCCACCAGCCAGATGCTGATCAGCTGGCTGGTGCTCATGGGGATGCCGAACAGGGTCGTGGGGATGGTGTCGCCGCGCAGGGCTTCGTTGCCGAAGCGCCAGATAGCGTAGCCGAGGATGCCGCCCAGCATGACCTCGCCGTCGCTGCGCCGACGCCCCCACCACCAGAAGGTCGCGGCGGCCAGGGCCAGGCAGGCGACGGTCTCGTAGAGCTGGGTGGGGTGGAGGTGCTCGCCGGGGTGGCCTGGCAGCTCCATCGCCCAGGGCAGGGTGCAGGGCCGGCCGAAGCAGCAGCCGTTGAAGAAGCACCCCAGCCGGCCGATCGCCAGACCGGCGAGCATGGCGGGCACGATGACGTCGCCGAAGGCGAGGATGGGGATCCGCCGCCCGCGCAGGTAGACGATCATCAGCGCGGCGGCGAGCAGGGCGCCGCCGTACCAGACCATCCCGCCACCGTCGATGTCGGCAGCGCGACTGAGGGCGTCCCCCCAGGCCCGGGGCTGGCCATCGGGCAGCCGGGTGAACTCGTCCCAATGCTCCATGACCTCCTTGGCGCGCGCCCCGACCACGCCGCCGACCAGGCCGAGCATGAACAGGTCGATGAGCTGGCGTTCGGGGATGCCGATGCGGCGGGCGCGGTGCAGTGCGACGACGTAAGCGATCACGAAAGCGCCGAGCATGGCCACCGCGTAGGCGGTCAGGTGCAGGTCACCCACCCACGGGATGACCCCGCACAGGGCCAGCAGCGAAGCGACCGCGCATCCGCCCAACGCCAGCACCCAGCCGCGTCGCCACGCCCCGGGCAGGATCCCCGCCAGGGCCAACGACGCGACCAGGCTGAGTCCGAGCCAAGCAGGACTGAGGAAGGGGAACGAGATCGCGCCGCCCGAGCCCACGCGGCTCAGCGCCGGCGCAGGCGCGACCGCAGAGCGAGCAATCCGCGCGCGAGCGCCGCCATGATCAGGATGAGCACCGTCGCCCCGCCACCCAGGCCGCAACGTTTGGCCGCCGACGGGTGGTGCGAGTTGTCGACGATGACCAACCGCGCCGAGGCCGGCGGAGCCGCCGCGGTCTGGGTCTGCGGCGTGATGTACAGGAACAGATCCTTGTCACCATCGGCGACCAGATTGGCGATCAGCGGGATGGTGAAGGTCGCGGTGGCGGCACCCACCGCGAAATGCGCCGTGGCGCTGGGCGGAGCGCCGTAGTCCAGCGTGATCCGCGCACTGCCTTCGAGCAGCGCGACGCCCGCGTCGAGCGCGGTGGTCGTGTCGGTGCGCACCAGGGTGATGCTCGCGCTGCCCGCATCCTTGTTCACCGCGTACTGGGAAGCGGAGAAGGAGACCGCGCTGGTGCAGCTCAGCAGGACGTCATTGCCCACGTAAGCGATGCCCGCGGTGTCCGCCGGCAAGCCCTGGAAGCGGGTGGTGCCGTACCCGCCGGTGGTGACCACGGGGATGCTGTTGCCCCCCGTGCCGGTGAGCCGCGCGCTGATCACCGCGTTGCCGAGATCGTTGCCGCCACCGTTCGCATGGAGCACGTCCGCGACGCCATTGACGACGTCGACCACCAGCGCCGAGCGCGCGCCGAGCACGAAGGACGAGCAAGAAAGAGTACCGGTCACCGCCGGGCTGCCAGGGTTCCCGGGATCGATCACGCCGCCGGTGGCCGCGAGCGCGCCAACCGACCCGCTCCCACCCAACATGCCGGCGGAGACCGCCATCGCCCCGACCACGCTGCCATTGACCAGCAGCGTACCGTCCGTGACCTGCGTCCCCCCGGTATAGGTGTTGGCGCCGCCGAGCTGCATCAGCCCCGGTCCGCTCTTGACCACCCCGCCCGCGCCGGAGACGACCGCCTGGACGTCCAGGTCGTTCGCCGCAGCGCCGTCCGCGACAGCGAAGGTGGTGATGCCCGGCAAGGCGAGGCCGCCACTAAACACCGAGGGCGTGGCCGCCGGATTGAGGCTCAGCGGGCTGCCCGCGATCAGCGTGAGCGTGCCGGTCCCGGTCGCCACCGTGCCTCCGGTCAGATTGAGGCTGCCGATCGCATCGCTCACGTCCATGTACTGCAGGGTACCGCCGACGACCGTCACCGCCGAGGTGTCGGGAATGCTATTCGCCACGGTGAGCTGGAGGATGCCGGCCTCCACATCCACCTGGGTATTGGTCGCCGGCAGCGCCCTGCCGATGCTGACGATGCCCGCCCCGAGCTTGACCAGGCCGATGCCGGTCAGCGTCGAGGTGCCGGCCGGCGCCACGGTGAGCGTACCGGCGCTCGCGCCCAGCGCGGTGTTGGCCGTGACCAGCACGACGCTGCCGTTGGCCAGGTTGGTGCCGACCAGCCCATTCAGCGCGCCGATGGTGGGCGTATCCGAAAGCAACGGCACGGTCGGATCCTGGGCGCCGAGCCCGGTCAGGTTCAGGACCTTGTTCAGGGTGATGCCATTGGCGAGCTGGAGGGTGCTGAGCAGCCCCACGGTCACCGCCCCGCCCGCCGGCGGAGCCGCGCCGAGCGCACCGCCATCATCGATCTCGAGCACGCCACCGGTGATGGCGGTGGTACCGCGGATGCTATTGGCCGTGGTCAGCACGGCGGTGCCGTTGCCGTCTTTGGCGAAAGTCGTGGTCACGGTGTTGTTAAGCTCGTTCAGCGCTCCGCTGACGATCAGGCGTGCCGGCGGCAGCAGGGTGTTCAGGGCGTTGTCCACCGTGAAGGCGACCGCACCGTGCGTGCGCCCGGGCACATTCCAGATCGGGTTGCCCAAACTGCAGAAGAAGTGCATGCCGTTTTGATAGTCGATGAGCTGGGTGCCCGATAGCGAGATGCTGTAGTCGCCTTCGATGACGACCTGCGAGATCCCGAAATCACCGGCCACGACCGGGTTGATGTCGTTGATATTGACCTTGCGGGCCGCGTCGGGCGGGAAGAACAGGCTGACGCCGTTCTCGATGGCGGTGGGACCGGGGGTGGGCAGCCAGTTGCCCGCATCCGACCAGTTGGGGGTGCCGCCCGCACCGGTCCAGGTGTAGCCGGACTCCTGCGAGATGGTCAGCGTCCATGAGACCAGTTGCCCGAAATCCGGAAAGGCGCCGTTGTTGTGGCGGATGGCCAGTGTCCAGAGGCCGTTGACCTGGTCGCCCCGCAAGCCGATGAAATGGCTGAGCTTGGTGACCGCACCGGCCGCCGACTTGGCGGTGGTACGGTGGAGGCCAGGGGGAATTACCGCGCGCGGATCGGGCGCGTCGACGAGCGGCGCGTAGAAATCCACCGGGTCGTCGTTCGGGTTGTTGGCGACATCAGGCGCATCGTCGTCGAGGATGACTGGGAATACGTTGGTGACCACGTTGGCACCGTCGGTGGTGACCCGGCCATAGCCGGTCTTGATCGCCGGATCGAAGGCGGTCAGCGGCGGCAGATTGGGATCCCGGTTGCGACCGCCATTCTGATTGGCGACGACCACCGTGACCTGATTCCCGAAGAGCGGCTGCGGCGAAATCACGTACAGTTCGAGGTCCTTGGGCGCGGAATGACGGATGGTCACGCTCACCACCACCTTGGTGATCGGCGTGTTTATGCCGCCGACCGGGATCGTGGAAGTGACCTGGGAACTGTTGACCGGCACCACCTGCGGGATGTCCAGGGCGAGGTCACGTCCAGGGGGCGCAATCGCCACCGGGAAATCGCGGGTGCTCGCCGCCGTCGCCGCCTGATCGAGCCAAGCCAGGCAGAGCAGACCCGCCGCAACCAGCCAGCGGCTGGTCGACCGCGACAAGGACCCGGGAACCAGCGGACGGTGCACGGTCATGGGTTGGCCTTTCAGATCGGGTCGTTTCAACGTGCGCCACGGCGTGAGGATCGCCGCATCCCGGACCCCCCCTGGGGCGGGCCGGAGCGGCGACAAGTGTTCGCAAGGCACCCTCCTGGAACAGGAGGACCTTGCGCGACGGAAGCAACTGTGTGGGCCGCCCCTGATGGGGGTCAGCGCGGCGGGGGCGGGGGCGGGCCGGGCAGTTCACCGGCGCCGACACCGCTCAGGTTGTCGAGCACCTGGCTGGACAGGCCGGTGGGGCCCTCCAGTGAATCGAACACCTGGGTGCCGATGTGGTCGGTGAGCGAATCGACCAAACCGTCACTGATGCCCGTGTCGAAATGCGTCAATCCGCCATTTTCCGTGCCCAGCGCATCTTCGCCATCGGCCATCGACAGGGACAAGCCCAGCTCGGCGGCCGCGGCATCCTGGTTCCAATGGCCATCGTCACTCTCGCCCAGGGCCTGCTCGCGCACCGTGCTATGGCTGGCGGAGCTGAGCTGGGGGCGCGAGCTGATCGACTCGACCGCGCCGAGGCCACCGCTGGTCGAGCCACCCACGCCCTGGCGGGTGATGAGCTCCACCTCGCCCTGCTTGTGCAGGGAATCGGCCACCTCTTTCCGCAGCGAGACCTTGACCTTGCCCTGGACCAGGGCGATGTAGTCGCTGTCGCGCTTGACGCGCTCGACCACGAACAGGGTGCCGGTCACGCGCACGTCGATGGCGGCGCCGCGCACGTGCACCGACTCGTAGTCGCCCTTGCTGGCGATGTGCACCTGGATGGCGCCGCTCTCGAGGTTGATGATCAGCGCCTCCTTGCCGTCGGCCACCGCTTCGGTGGTGAGGCTGAAGCCGGCGCCGGCGCCGAGCACCACCACGCTGCCGGGTGCGGTGAGCAACTGCACGGTTGCGGGCTTGGCAGCGCCGGCCGCGAGCGCGACCCCGCTCGCGATCGGCGCGCCGCTGGTCGCTGCGGCGCCAGCGATGGTGCCATCACCGGTGCTCCAGCTGGCGAGGGGCTTGGCCTCTGCGGGCTTGGCGTCACCGGCGACTGCGGGTGCGGGCGACGTCGGCGCAGCGGCGTCCGCGGCGTGCGCCTGGGCGAGGCCCAGGGCGAGGGAGAGGAGGAGGGTGGAGAGGCTGAGGGTGCGCATGGGGGTCTCCGGGATCACCAGGTGGCGGTCAGGCGAGCGCCGACCTGGATGCGGTCATAATCACGGCCGACGATGTTGGAGAAGCGCTCGGAGAGCAGACCATACACACCGCCCGACAAGTAGCGGCAGAACCAACGGTCGAGCGCCGCACTGGTGGCCCAGATGTCCTGGCGCTCCTGCGACTGCCCCGCGGCGGCGCCGCTGTAGGCGCGCGTCTCCCACTGCATGCCGAGGTTGAAGTCGTACGTGCCTTCGTCCGCGCGCTGCGCGCCGAAGCGGTAGGCGAAGGCGATGCCGGGGCTGACCGACCAGTACGATTCCGGACGGATCTGGGCGTCGAAATAGCCGCCGGTCACGGTGACTTCGATGCGCTTGTGGCTGTTGTTGGGCTCGAACAGGTGCCAGTGGCGGAAGGTGGTGTCGTAGAGGTCGCCCGACTGGTCGTGGAAGTTGTCGTAGCGCAGCAGCTGCACGTCGAGGAACAGCGTGTCGGCATGGCGGCGCGACTCGTCGATGTGGGTCAGGCTGAGCGCACCGCGACTGAGCGTGGCGGCGCCCCGGTCGTCGAAGAGCAGGCGGTTGTAGCTGACCAGCAGTCCGGGGTCGACGTATTCGGTGTGCAGCTGGCCGACCGCCGCGCCGCCGAAGCGCAGGGTGCGGGCGTCGGCGTGCGGCTCGTAACCGTTGAACTTGACGTCGGCGATGAGATTGAGGCGGGCGTCCTCGTTGCGCAGCACGCGCCACAGGCCGCGGCCCTCGAAGGAGTAGGCCTGGCCTTCCTTGCCCGAGGGGTCGGGGTTGAGGGTGTCCTCGCGCAGGATGTTGGAGTCGTAGCCGTAGGCGACCTGGCCGAACAGCCCGAACTCGCGCGACTTGTCGGCATTGCCGGCGCCAGCGGCGACGGCCGCGCGGTTGCCGCCCGAAGCGACCGAGGTGTCGCGCGCGACGCTGCCGGCCTGGGC
>JACDGQ010000090.1 GCA_013821615.1 Planctomycetota bacterium | reverse complement strand
GGCGCGTACCGCACTCGGGCCGCCCCTGACGCTCGCGGACATCCGCACGTGGACCAAGCGGGGTCCGACCTCGTGGGACCGCAGCGAGACCCGCGAAGGCGCCCTGAGCGGTGCCGGCGGTGAGATCAGTCACGCCCTGCCCGACCGCGCCTGGGAGGTCCATGGGGTGCTGACCCTGGCCAATACCGATGAGGTGAAGACTGATAGCGCCATGGTCAGCGTGCTCGGTGCGGACGGCACGCGCTTCGCCATCGTGGTGCGCAACCTCGGCTCGACCTTCCTGGTCATGGTCCAGAGCACGGACCCGTCCGGTGCCACCACGACCCACCACACCGACGCGATCCCGCCCCACGAGCTCGATGTCGTGGTGAGTCGGCTGTCCCCGCACTTCCTCCAGATCACGGTCAACGGCGTCCCGTTGGAGCACCGCCTCGGCATCCCGGCTGCAGCGACTCCACCGCGTTCCTTCGCCCTCAGCGTCACGGGTAGCACCCAGGTCGGACATGGCCGCCTAGAGGTCGCGGATGTGACCCTGCGTCAGGCGTCGTTCCCAGCCGCACCCTGAAGCCGATCATTGAGATCTGCACGCCACCCGCGGAGTGGTCAGGGGATTGACGGGGTTTTGGTGCGAACGGCGCCCTGACGCCACCTCTCTGGTGCGCGCCGGTCTTCCGTTGCCCGTGCCCCGGAGGACCGTCCCCGTGCTCGTCCAGGTGATGGCGCCCGATTCTGCATGGCGCGGCTCAGCGCCGACGGAGCCGTGGCCGGGCCAGACCGAGCAGCGCCATGCGCACGAGCAGCAGCATCCCGCCGGCCAGTCCGGCGATACCCGATCCGAGTCCGCAACCACCCGACGACCCCGCGGGCGCAGCATGGCCGGCAGCAGCGCCGTCCGCCGTCGTCGTGACGGCCGCGCTCAGGAGCGCGGCGGTCCTGGTCACCGTGACCACCGCGCCCGCGGTGTTGCCGGCGCCATCGGTGGCGATCGCGGTGATGACCGTCGTGCCGATGGCGAGCGGGATGCTGGGGACATTCCAGGACGTGGTGCCATTGGCGAGACCCCCGCCGCCATGGTTGTCGACCCAGGTGACCTTGCTGACGCCGCTGGCGTCGCTGACCGTGCCGGCCAGCGCCAGGCTCGTCGCCGAGGTCGTCATGGTCGATGTGCTCGGCGAGGTGATGACGATGTTGGGGGCCGTGGTGTCGACACCGCCCGTCCGGGTGACGGTGACCACCGCCGCGGCGGTGTTGCCGGCGCCATCGGTCGCGATCGCGGTTATGACGGCGGTGCCGACCGCCAGCGGGACAGCGGAAATGCTCCACGCGGTGGTCCCGCTGGCCGTGCCGCTGTGGCCTTGATTGTCGACCCAGGTGACCTTGGCGATGCCGCTGACATCGCTGGCGGTGCCGGACACCGCGATGGTCGTCGCGGACACCGTCACGCTCGATGCGGCCGGTGAGGTGATGATGATGTTCGGCCCCATGGTGTCGGTGGTCGTGGTCCTGGTGATGGTGATCGCCGCAGACGTGGTGTTGCCGGCGCCATCGGTCGCGGTGACGGTGAAGGCGTTGGCGCCGACCGTCAGCGGCACGCTGGCGATCGACCACGAGGTGGTGCCGCTGGCGGTGCCGGTGCCGCCATGCGTGTCCGCCCAGGTGACCCTGGCGATGCCGCTGGCATCGCTGGCGGTACCGGCCAGCGCCGCGGTCGTCGCGGTCGAGGTCGCCGACCCCGACCCGCTCGGCGTCACGATCGCGAGCGCCGGCGGCGTGGTGTCCGCGCTGCCCGTCCTGGTGATGTTGACCACCGCCCCGGCGGTGTTGCCGGCGCCATCGGTGGCGATGGCGGTGATGACGTTGGTGCCGATGGCCAGCGGGACGCTGGCGATGCTCCAGGCGGTGGTGCCGCTGGCGGTGCCACCGCCGCCGAGGCTATTGACCCAGGTGACCTTGGTGATGCCACCGGCGTCAGTGGCGGTGCCGACCAGCGCGGCGCTCGTCGCGGAGGTCGTGAGCGACGACGTGCTCGGCGAGGTGATGACGATGTTCGGCGCTGTGGTGTCGACGGTCGTGGTCCTGGTGATGGATACGGTTGCCGTCGCGGTGTTGCCGGCGCCATCGGTCGCGGTGACGGTGATGGCGTTGGCGCCGACCGTCAGCGGCACGCTGCCGATCGACCACGACGTGGTGCCGCTGGCGGTACCGCTGTCGCCATGGCTGTCGGCCCAGGTGATCCTGGCGATGCCACTGGCGTCGGAGGCGTTACCGACCAGCGCCGCGGTCGCGGACGCCGTGGAGGACGATGGGCCGGGCGAGGTGATCGCGATCACCGGTGGGGTGGCATCCCCGCCGGCGCTGCCAGGAGCGGTGATGGTGATGGTCTGGCGCGCGAGGTTGTTGGCGCCGTCGCGCACCGTCACGGTGATGGCGTTGGCGCCCGGCGCGAGGGCGATTTGGCTGATGCTCCAGGAGGTCGTGCCCTGGGCGGTGCCCTGGCCCCCACGGTCGTCGGCCCAGGTCACCTGCTGGACGCCGCTGGCATTGTCAGCTGCGTTTCCAGCAAGATCGACGGTCTGGCCGCTCACCGTCGTGGAGGAGGTGGGCGAGGTGAAGACCAGGGTCGGCGCGGTGGTATCGCTCGAGCCGCGGGCGACCGCGACGGTGTCGTTGACCGTGGTCGGGCCCTGGCGGCTGGAATCATCCACGGTGGCCGCTCCGCCCGGCTGGGAGGGCCCGACCTGGGAGGTGGCGATGACCGCGAAACGGCTCAGGCCCGCGGGGACCGCGGCATTGACGACGCTCCACGAGGCGGTGCCGGTCGTGGCGTTCAGCGTCGCTCCGTCGCTGGTCCACGCGACGGCCGTGATGGCACTGCCCGCCGGGTACGTGCAGGTCCCGTCCAGATTCAGGAACGCGCCCGCCGCGGCGACGGGCGCCGCCGGTGTCGCGATGCGCAGGATCGGCACGCCCGCGACCGGCTGGTTGCGGCGCTGCGCCATCATCCACGGCAGCAGCGCGGGGGTGGCGTAGGCGGTCTGCCAGATCAGATGATCGCCGGCCTCGAAGCGGGTGTAGATCACGTGGCAGCCGGCGGCGCGCATCGCCACCACCGTGGCATCGTCGCCCGCGATGGACACGGCGGTGTCCTTCACGCCGTGCCAGATCCAGAACGGCACGTCGATCACCCGGGCGTAGCCGCCTCCACCCTGTCCGGACATCGGCACCGCGGCCGCGAATTCGCCCGCGTGGGCGGCGACGATGTTGTAGGTACCGAAGCCGCCCGCCGACAATCCGGTGATGTAGAGCCGTTCGCGATCGATCGAATACGCCGCCGACAGCTGCGCGATGATCGCGATCACGCTGTCGAGATCGGCCGTCCGCCACGAAGTCGTGGGCGCCTGCGGCGCGAGCATGAAGCATGGGAATGCGGCACGATTCGCCGAACTCACCAGCAACATCGCACCATTGGCATTGTTGTTGAGCTGCGCCGAATTATCGGTTCCGGCCTCGCCCGATCCGTGCAGGAAGGTGATCAGCGGGTACTTCACCGCGGGGTCGTAGTTCAGCGGCACCAGCAGCCGATAGCCGAGGGTCTGCATGCCGCTGGCGCTGAAGGTCGCCCTGAGGAAGTCGCTGGGCGAAGTCTCGCTCCAGGCGCCTGGCATGCAGCACAACGCGATGACGACCCAGGCGAAACTGCGGAAACGGCGGTGATCAAACGGCATGAGGTGTCCTTTCAATGGAAGATGCGGACATGGCGCGATATCTGGCGATTGAAAACCAGCGTAACGATGCGCGGGCGTCCGTGCATCGTCCCACTGACTGCAGAGGTGTATCGATTGACGACACGGGTGTCGTCACCCCGGACGATCTCGGACAACAAACCTCAACAACGAGACCCTACGCGTTTGTCATACCAACACGCTAGGGAATTTTGTATCCATTCCGTCCATAATGGGTCTGGTTTCACCTTGGCGAGCGTGGCCATATCCACGCATGAGCCCCTCTGGCATTGGGCCGTGTCGATCTGACTCTGACCAGCTCCAGCCACGGACTGCAGATGGCTCATCACCATGCTCGCGGAAGCGGCGCGCACGCCGCTGTCTCCGCACGTGCGTGCGTCACTCTCTCATTGCGGATTAGCCCATTATAACGCGCATGCGGGCCGTTTTTCGTTTTCGGGCGCGTGTTTTTCGGCGCGCGATTTCCGCTCGGCTCCGGCATGGCGACTGGATCCGTTGGCGATGAGGGCCGACCAAGTTGCGAGCGGTCGCAGCCGTCCTAGTGCGATCCCCGCGCGAGGAAGCGGATCCAGTTGAGGTAGATCACGCGACTCGCCTGGCGATCGTGCGTGAACACCAAGAACAGCTCATGCGTGCCTCCCGGATCGCTCAGCGGCACGTCGAGATCCATCCATTTCTGCATGCCGGCGGCCGGCGCCACGGTGGCGGTCCCGATCAGGGCGCCCGTCGGCGAATCAGCGTGCACCTCGAAGCTCCCGCCGGCACCGGTGCGATCGCGCACCCGGAATATCGCGCGTTCGCAACCATCCAGGGTGATGTCCTTGAAGCTGATGTAATCCCCACTCGTGTCGAAGTGCAGCGCCAGGCCAGCACCGATGTCGACGCAGGCTTCGGACCTGACCTCGCCGTGGCGGCTGGTGCAGTCGATGGCCCGCACGCAGCGCGAACGCAGCGCCACACTGGTCGAGGCTGTTTGCGCTGGGATGGCCTTGCCCGAGCGCGTCGCACCCGTGTCGGTATAGCTGGCGGTCACCACATAGACGCCGCGGTCGTCCTGGGCTGGCTTGGCCATCACGGTGAGCACCCCGGAACCGGCATGCTGGCGACCGCTCTCATCGCTCAATGACAGCACCCAGCCGACCATATCCTTGAGCTGGACGGTGGTGAATTGCGGATGTGCGGCCATCGCCATGATCCCCCACACGCCACTGCCGCCATCGTGGACCTTCTGCACCAGTCGATCGATCGCCGCGCCGTCGGACTTGTATTTCTGCGCAATGGCGGTGAAGGCCGGACCGACCGATTGCGTCTGCATGGTGTGACAAGCGATGCAATCGCTGTGCGTCACCAGATCCCGCCCCGTCTCGTGCCCGTTGGCGGCCATCATCTGGCTCTCCGCCCCCACGGGGGCTGCGGACGTGGCGCCACCGCCATCGTAGCTCCCCACCACCGTGATCCGGCTCCCGGGAATGGTCCCAGCGGCGGTGCTGCCATCCTCGGCATCGGTCACCGCCACGGTGAAGGGGATCTGCTCGCCCCAGTCGAAGAACCGACCGCCCTTCGGCGCGGCAATGACCACGCTGGGGACGGCATTGCCGACCTGGATCCTGATCACCGTCGTCCCGGTCTTGCCACTCCGGTCGGTGACCGTGAGCTTGGCCTGGTAGACGCCTGGATCCGTGAAGGTGAAGGAGGGATTGGGCGCGTGCGACTGCACCTCGTCACCGGTGAAGCTCCACGCAAAGGTGATGACGTCGCCTTCGTCCTTATCGTGGGATCCTGCGCTGGAGAAGGCCACCGTCAGCGGCTCCTTGCCGGCAGTCCTGTCGGCCGACGCCGCGGCGATGGGTGCGCGGTTGCCAGCGGCGAAGGTGATCCTGGAGAGTTGCGCATCCGCGTTGTGGAACCAGTTGCTGCCGTATTCGAGCACATAGAGCGCGCCATCGGCGCCGAACTTCATGTCCATCGGCTTGAGCAGCTTGGCCGACGGCATGAAATCCTCGATGGACGTCATGTGGCCGTGATCATCGAGCCTGATGGTCTTGATCCAGTTGCGCATCCAATCATAGATGAACCAGGTGTTGTCGTAGTAGGCGGGAAACCGCTCAGTCGACTGCGGCGCGGGGTCGAGGTGGTAGACCGGGCCGGACATCGCACAGCGTCCACCGCTGCCGAGTTCCGGGAACTGGGGGGAAGCGGCGTAGGCATACCACACCAGCGCCGGTTGCGCCGGTGGCAGCTCGTGGATGCCGGAATTGCGCGGCGAATCGTTGCGTGGATGCAGGGGATCAGGACGCGGACCGATGGCCCGCGTCGCCGGATCAAAGGCCGCATAGGTTGCATTGTCCCCGACGAAGAGCGGCCAACCGAAGAACCCCGGTCCGCGCGCCTGGTTGAACTCGTCATAGCCACGCGATCCACGCTCGCTGTCGCTACCGGCATCGGGACCGACCTCACCCCAGTAGAGCAGGCCGGTCACGGGATCGGCGTAATGCCGGAACGGATTGCGGCACCCCATGATGTAGATCTCGGGCCTGGTCTGCGGCGTCCCGGCCGGGAAGAGGTTGCCCGGGGGGATGTCATAGGTCCCATCCGGCCTCGGATGGATGCGCAGGATCTTGCCGCGCAGATCCATGCTGTTGGCGGCGGTCGCGCGCGCATCCTTGCCCTCTTCGCGCGAATCCAGGGGCGCGAATCCGTCGGATTCGAACGGCGTGGTATTGTCGCCGGTGGAGATGTAGAGGTTGCCATTGGCAAAGCTCATGCCGCCGCCGCAATGGCCGGTGATGGTCCGGCAATTGGGGATCGCGAAGAGCACCTTCTCGGAGGCGAGATCGAGCGTCGTGCCGTCGAGGGTGTAGCGGGACAGGTGCTGCACCGCCACATCGCCGGCAACCGAGTGCAGGATGTAGAGCCAGTGGTTGGTCGCGAAGCCGGGATCGGCGGCGACGCCGAGCAGGCCATCCTCCACGTTGTTGTGGCCGTCCTGGACCGCATACACCGGCACGGTTCCGGCCAGGGTGGTGGCCGTGCCGTCGGCCCGCACCAGCTTCACCGCGCCGAACTTCTCGATCACCACGATGCGGCCATCGGGCAGCAGGGTGAATTGCATGCAATCGGTGAAATCCCGCGACAGCACGGTCTTCTCGAAGCGGCTCTCCGCGGGCTTCGTGGTGGTGGCAGCGGGGGTCGTGCCCTCAGCCGTGTCCGCCACCTCAGCCGCAGGCAGTGGGCATATTCCCGGTCCGATGACTACGGCGGTGGACCAGAGGATGCCAGCGGCGACGCGCTGCAGGGAAATAATGGGCTGCATGGCGTGGAAGCATGGTGTGGTGACGATATCTCGCAATCGAGAGTCGCGGAATAAGCGGTCACCGTCGACGACACGGGTGATCGTCCTGCGCAGGAATGCAGGACGGCCGGATCCCGCTGCCGGAGCGCCCTCCACCGCAACGATGGGCTTCCGTGGGCGATCGATACCTGGGTGGACTTGTTCCGTGATTCTCGCTGCGATTCTGGGGCACGAAGGTGCATGTCGGCAGCTCATGCCGTCATGCGCGGCTCTTCTCCCGCTCCACGGGCTACGACCTCGTGCCTCCAGCCCAGGTCGATCTCCGTGGCTGAACGACTTCCTGAAGGCCTGTGCGTATTCTCCAAGAGCCAGGATCGCCTTCAGGGGGCGGGCAAATGAGGTTACGCATGGACTTCGCACCTACGGCGAGGGAAGCTGACTGGCCATGAACGACATGCGTCTGTTCTCATTGCTCCTGCTGTTTTCCGCGCTGACCGCCATCGACGCCGTCGATGAGAAGGATTGGGAAACGTGGAGCACTCTCGATGCGGCTCAGCGCGCCCGCGAACTGCCTGTGCTCATGGCCCAGGTCGATGATCCCCAAGCGGGGTTCGATGTGACGCGCATGCATCGGCTGGCCGTGGCCCTGGCCCACGATGGCGATCGCGCGGTCAGTGGCGTCGAGATTCAGGGCAGCACGATATTCGTCACCGTCGTCGACGCGCTGTCGCCCACCGGCCAATCGCGCCAGCAGGAAGCGTTGGCGCTGCTGACCACGGCCCTCGCGCGGAAATCCGGCGACGCGTGGCTGGTCACCTGGCGTACGCTGCGCGGCGTCGGATTGCCACCGACGCCCGAGACGCTGGCGGATCTGCCCCGCCAGTTGGCGTCGAGCACCGAGAAGACGCGGAAGCAGATCCTCAGGACTTCCGGAATTTGGGCCGGGTGGGGAAGCCCGGCGCTCAGCGATCTGCTGATGGGATGGCTGGCGGTGCACAACCAGGGTCCAGCCCATGTCGATGCCGATGCGCGCGCCGCACTCCTGCTGCGACTCTACGAGACCGACCCGCAGCGCGGCCGCATCAGGACCCTGGAAGCGATCGCGGTGGGTGACGACACCATAGCGTTGCGCGGCTTACTGCATCTGCCCGACGAGACGCTCCCGCAGTTCGACGCGCTCTTCCGCACGATGCTGCACGACGAACTGCGTTGGAACGCGGTCTGCTGTGCGACGCGTTATGGCAGCGCGGCGCTGCTGCCGGATGTCCTGGCGCTCTACCGGTCGAAAGCGGGCGGTTGGGCGTGCGAATTGTCCGCGGGCATGCTGCGCTACCTGATGAAATACGATCATGCCACGGGCATCCTGCTGGTGCGCGAAGCGATGGCGCTGCGGCAAGAGACCGGGTGCTTTCGCAGCCTCCTGCCCGAAGTCCTCGCGCCCTTCCCTGGTGACGACGTCGACCAGCTTATCGACAGCTTCCTGTTCGATCCAGACGACGACGTCGCCCGCCAGGCGATCAACGCCATCGCCTTGCGCCCGAACGCGGCAGTGCGTCTGCGCGCGATCCTCGCCCAGCATGGCGCAGCGCTGCCGGCGGTGGTCCGCACCGACGCCGAGAACCGCCTGAAAAATGCAGAGCATCCGGCTGGCAAGTGAAGTTAGGACATGCGCGGCACTAATCCTCGTCCAAGTGCTACGGACCACGCTCTCCAGCGCACGTCCAACTCCTTGGCCGGCTGCCCTCCGAATCGCCCGCTCCCTATCGCTTGGAGGGGGCATCGCCTCAAGGGGATTGCTCGCGGTCGCGCACGGGGTCAGACGCGCTCCGAACTCAAGGAGTGCAAACGGGCGACTGGATAGGTCCCGCGCGGCCCAAGGCTTGCGGGACCAAACAGAAAACTTCACATTTCGTCGCAGTTTCAACGTTTTTGAATGGAGCGGGCGCAGCGACTCGAAACCCCAACAACAGCGCGCCATGCGCTCTAGAAAATGGGGGCATCAGGGTATCGTGTGGGTCGGGTAGCTCGCTCCGGGCTGATTTTCTGGCATGATCGGTCATGCGCGATCGCGAACTCTACCAGCAAATCCTCGGCCTTTCGTCCCCATGGAAGGTCGACGA